>JAQUMG010000270.1 GCA_028718265.1 Candidatus Omnitrophota bacterium | reverse complement strand
TGGCGGCCGCCGCCTTAGGCAGCAAGCTCCTTGCCGTAAGGCCCGGTATGGTATTGACCTCAAGCACAAATATTTTGCCGTCATCGCCCAGAATCATATCCACGCGCGAAAAGTCCTTGCACTTCAGCGCATCATGCGAAGCAAGCCCCAATTCCTGAGCTTTTTTATAAATACTTTCGGGCAAGGGTGCGGGGACCACGTATTGCGTATTTTTATCTTTGTACTTCGCGTAAAAATCGTAGAACGCCCTGTCGGGCACTATCTCGACTACGGGAAGTGCCATATTATCCAGGATGCCGACCGTAATCTCGCGGCCTTTTATGAACTGTTCGACTATTATGCTCTTGCTGTATTTAAAAGCTTTTTTGGCGGCACTGTTGAATTCGCTTTCATTTTTTACGAGAGACAGGCCTATGCTGGAACCTTCATTGCGGGGTTTTATCACAAGCGGGAATGAAAGCGTTTTCGCGCTTTTTATAGTCTGTCTATCGAATACGGCATAGGACGGCATCGGGATATTGTTCTTCTCGAAAATTTTCTTTGATTGCACCTTATCCAGTGCCGAACGTGACGCCGCGACTCCGGAGCCTGTGTAGGGTATCGATATACTCTCGAGGATTTTCTGCACTGTCCCGTCCTCGCCGAACCGCCCATGCAGGGCCAGGAAGGCTATGTCAGGCGCAATTTTTCTGAGGATACTCTTAAAACCATAGCCGTCCAAATCAACCCATTTTACGTCGCAACCCGTCTCTTTAAGGGCTTTATACACAGCGCGGCCGGACTTTATCGATATCGCCCTCTCGCTTGACGGTCCGCCCGCCAAAACCGCTATCTTTCCGAAACCTTTTGCCTTATACAATTTTTATCTCCAGCTCCAGTTTTATGCCGAATTTATTTCTGACTTCTGTCTCGGCAATATTTATAAGATCTATTATATCACGGGAAGTTGCACCGCCCGCATTGACGATAAAATTCGCGTGTTTCCGCGAGATAAGCGCGCCGCCGACTCTCCTGCCTTTCAGGCCGCATCCGTCTATTAATTCTCCGGCAGATTTTTCGTTCCCGGCGGGATTTTTAAAAACACAGCCGGCGCTCGGCCTGCTTAAATCCTGCGTCAATTTCTTCTTTCTCAAAAAATTGCGGCATTCCTTCAGGACGTTTTCCTTGTCCGCCTTAGTCAATAAAAATTTGACTTCAGCTATTATAAAATTTTTAAGGTTGGACGCTCTGTAGCCGAAACCAAAGTCTTTCTTGGTCAGAATATGAGTCGCGCCGTCATAATCCATTGCCTTCACTTCTTCCGCAAAATTGCCGATGCTGTACCATACGTCTTTTTTGTCATAATGCCTCGCCCCCGCATTCATCATAACAGCACCGCCTATTGTTCCCGGGATGCCTGCAAGAAATTCGAGCCCGCTTAAATTGCGGTTAGCGCAGAATTTGACAAATTCGCCGAGCTTTACGGCTGCCGTAGCCGCCACTCTGACATTACCGTGATACATCTTTCGCATCTCCGGCGAAGTCATACTTACAACCATGCCTTTTATGCCCTCATCCCTGACAAGCAGATTCGTACCGCCGCCGACTACAAATACGCGCATGCCCCTGTCTTTAGCCCACATAATACAATTGTGGAGATCATCGAAATCATGCGGCTCCGCCCATACCTCGGCGGGACCGCCTGTGCGGAACGACGTATGCCTGCTCATGGGCTCATTATAGAGCACCGCGCCTTTTACGCATTTCTTTATGTCTAAAAGTGATTCCGTGGTCATAAAATCTGTCCGTTAAACATGGCTTCGAGTTCCGTTGCCACCTCGTTCACATCTCCGGCCCCAAGAACCAATATTATATCGCCTTTCCTGGCAATATTCTTAACCCTCTCAGCGATAGCGTCTTTTTTAATGTGCTCGACATTCTTGCGTCCGGCGCGCTTCATTTCCGAACAAAGCCGTTCGGTTGTAATCCCGGTTATCGCCTTCTCGCTTGCGGCGTATATGTCAGTCAATATCAGATGATTCGCGGCATCAAAGCATTTCATGAAGTCCTGAAAGAGTTCTTTTGTCCTTGTGTATCTATGAGGCTGGAATACGACAATAAGGTTTCTCTTAAGCGGCTCACATGCGCGCAGGACAGCTTTAATCTCAGTCGGGTGGTGCGCATAGTCTTCGACCACCATTATACCGTCCGGAGTGTCCTTTATTTCAAATCTCCTTTTTGTCCCCTTGTAATGCTCTATGCCGTGTTTTATTACTTTAAAATCTATTCCGGCATCGCGCGCCACCGCTATAGCGGCCAGCGCATTAGTTACGTTATGGCATCCGGGCTTGGGAAAAGTGATAAAATCCGGCAATTCCTCGCCTTTTACGGAACATCTAAAACTTACCGTAAGCCCGAGCTGCCTTATTTCAAAGCCTTTTACGTCCGGCTCCCCCTTCATTCCGAACGTCACCATTTTTTTCCGGCAATTCCTGAGCGTCTTTTTGAGATATTCGTCATCGCTGTTGTAATAAA
>JAQUMG010000269.1 GCA_028718265.1 Candidatus Omnitrophota bacterium | reverse complement strand
GCTGACAAAAAATGAGAGAAGTACGCTGGCTTCGCTTGCGGCAGACATACTGTAGCATAACCGCACTTTAAGAAATCTCTTGAAAAGAACGCAGTATTAAGGTATAATTATTGCTAGTAATAATTATATAACCGATAAAAACTCTAAAGAGAGGAGAAAGCCGGATGAAGAAACTTTGTATATTTTTAACGGCGTTATTTTTCACAAGCGTATTAATATCGGCGAGCTACGGCGATGAAGCTGTCGACGCGGCAAAAATCAAATTTGATACGGCAAAAAAAGCGTATATAGAAGCCAAAGAAAAGCTTAGTGACGCTCAGATCAAATCGCTCAGGACTATAGGAAGAGCAGAAAAAGATGAAGCGATAAAGGGCGTATGGGGCGCAAGAAAAGAAGTAAAAGCCACAAAAGCAGTCTATAAAGCAGCGCTCAGTGAATTGCGCAAAGCCGAAATTGCCAGGGATTCCAAAATAGATCGATCGCCCTGGAAGTAACAGCAGAAATTTTTATAAAATCAGTAAAATGGGGTACCAGCCTAAGGTTGGTACCCCATTATTTTATAACTATATTGCTTAATAGTCTTCTATGAAGAATAGAGTTCTTTATTGTCAGCTTGATCAATTAAATCAAATTGCAAAAGTGGAAAAACTCCAATCGGCAATAGAATCACTCCGGATTAAGTTAAAGGTGAGAAGCGTGGAAAGATATATCCCGACAACTTCTGCTCCCGATACTATTGACGCAGATATGATATCCCTTAAGAATATATTTACAGTCTAGACAAGTCTACGATTTTATAGAGGCTTCACGTTTGTAGCATGCTCGCCTTTTGGGCCCTGGCCTACTTCAAATTCTACAGACTGTCCTTCTTTAAGAGTCTTATAACCCTCTCCGATGATTGATGTGTGATGCACAAAAACATCCTTACCATCTTCCGTGGTTATAAAACCATAACCTTTTTGGTTTGAGAACCATTTTACTGTTCCTTTTGACATTATTTTTTCACCCCCCTTCCTTAATTAATTATACTAATGATGTAAACAAAAAAATACCGCATTTCTACACTTAATAGCCATTAAATGCGATATTCATCTATAAGCAAACTATTTTTTGATAAAAAACACATATTCAGACTCTAAATTATTAAACGGGTATAGATTATAGTAAAGAGTAGGTTTTGTCAAGAGAATTTTAAAAATTTTTCACTTTTTCAAAAGTTAGATTTTTTTTGCTTTTATTTGAGTTGTGTGTATAATATTAAATCATGAAATACAAAAGAGATGACAGAAGAAAATTCATAAGGTTTGATTTTGACGCGAACGTTAAATTCAGATTCTTTGACAGAATCGATGAGAATATTAAAGGGAAGGCGAAAAACTTATCAGCCGAAGGAGTATGTTTCGTTACCGAGAAAGAGATCCCGCGCGATAAAGATGTGGAAGTCGACATCTATCTCTCCGGCAAGAAGAAACCCGTCAGAGTTCACGGTAGCGTCGTATGGACGCATAAGATAAAGAGTACCGATAGAAAAACAGCAAACCGTTTTGAGACGGGCATAAGATTGTACACCATAGACAAAGACGACGAAAACTCGCTCCTCAAATATTATTGCGAGCGCATGACGGACAATCTGCTTAAATATCTGCATCTTTAACCTATTGAGGGGGGTAATTTATGGGTAACATGATGAGTGTCATCGGCGGAGCCATAGCTGTCATACTCGGCGCTATCGGATTGATTGCATGGGGCAGTTCTTTTGTTACGATTTTGAAAGGTACCATACCCGTTTTTCTTTTGCTCGGCGGAGGAATAGCTCTTATGGCCGGCATGAGCGAAATGAGAGAATCGTCGAAAAACAAGAAGGATATTTGATAATTTAGTCGTAACATGTTTATTTCTAACATGTTATGTAAAATAGATCTCTCCGGATAAGGGATATACCACAATAGATAGTTGTTACTGACCTAAATAAACGCAATATATAGTGCTAAATCTTGACAAATATTATTTTTTGTGGTATAGTTGCTTGGCTTTAGTTTTGAAGGACAAAAGGGAATATTTTAAAATAACGCTAGTGAGGAGGTGTTTGATGGGCGATGAGTTGAAATTAAATATATCGGAGAACGCCGGAAAAGTTCTCGAGAAGAGGTATCTCAAAAAAGATGCCGACGGCAATGTGGTGGAAACGCCGGCGGAGATGTTCAGAAGAGTAGCGGGTAATATCGCGCAAGCAGACTTTAATTACGACAAAAAAACAGATATGAAAAGGACGGAAGAAGAGTTTTATTCGCTTATATCGAAACTTGAATTCCTGCCCAACAGTCCGACACTGATGAATGCCGGAAAAGAACTCCAGCAGCTCTCAGCATGTTTTGTCCTGCCGATCAGAGATTCCATGGAAGGCATATTTGACAGTTTAAAATCAGCCGCACTTATACATAAATCAGGTGGCGGGACGGGATTTTCTTTTTCTAACCTAAGACCAAAAAGCAGTGTCGTAAGATCTACGGGCGG
>JAQUMG010000268.1 GCA_028718265.1 Candidatus Omnitrophota bacterium | reverse complement strand
GCGTCCTCCGGCGAACATATCATGGGTTCGCCGCGTCTGTTTAATGATGTGTTTATGAGTACAGGCAGTCCTGTCTTTTTATGGAACGATTTAAGGAGTTTGTAGAATTTGGGGTTCGACTCCTCATCCACAATCTGCGGACGGGCTGTGTTATCTACATGGACTACTTCTTTTATTTTATCCCGCCATTTCTCATTAACGGTAAAGCTGAATGTCATGTATGGAGACGGATGGTCGGTATCGAGAATCTCTTTTGCATATTCTTTAAGTATTGCGGGACAGAACGGGCGCCATTTCTCGCGGAACTTTATTATAGAGTTGATCTTATCGCTTATACCTTTTACGGAGGGATTACTGAGTATGGAACGGTTACCGAGCGCCCTTGGGCCGTATTCCATCCTGCCCTGGAACCATGCCACTATCTCGCCTTTTGCGAGAAGGTCAGCTGCTGTTTCCACTATGTCCATCTTATATTCATACGGAATTTTATAGGTATCGAGCATGGTTTTGATCTCATCATCAGTGTACTCGGGGCCTAAATAGGCATGTTTCATCGGCTCTATCTTCTCGCCGAGTGAATGTGCCGCATAAGTTGCCGCGCCCAGGGCAGTACCTGAGTCATTCGATGCAGGCTGAACGAAGAGTTCCTTAACCAAAGGATGTTCAAGAAGACGTTTGTTCAGCTTTACGTTTAATGCTACGCCTCCGGCGAAGCAGAGCCTGCCTCCGTTAGCTTTTAGTGTATCGCCAAGGTAGTCTTCCATAAGGCGTATAGTTATTTCTTCAAGGGCTTGTTGCGTAGCTGCGGCTATGTGGATATAGGGCTCTGATAAGCCGTCACCAGATCTTGGGGGACCCCACTCCGCTACCATCTTCTTCGAGAAGACTTTATTCTTGTCATATCGCCGTGAGCGGGTAACCCAGACATAATCATCGTTACAGTAGAATGACTTATTAGCATAGCGTATGATATGCGACATGTCGAATTTTGAGGGATCGCCGAAGGGCGCCATGCCCATGACTTTGTATTCGCCGTCATTGACTTCAAATCCCAGATATTCGGTTATGGTGGAATAGAAAAGCCCCAGCGAATCGGGCCATATTATTTCTTTGATCTTCTTGATTTTTCCGTTTTCCGATTTAGCAAATAAAGTGGAAGTAAATTCCCCCGCCCCGTCTATGCTCATAATGGCACAGTCTTTCATGCCGGACAAATGGTATGCGCTTGAGGCATGAGCCAGATGATGCTCGACGAAATATTTTTTGACTTTTTTAGGGTCTATGCCCGTTTTTTCCAGAATAGTACTTAGTTTTTGCTCTTTTCCCCGCAGCCGCGACTTCTCGCGCGTAAATACTTTCATGGCATGCGAGGTGCGCGGTTTCAGGCACCGGCGGAAATATTCTCCCTTCTTTTCCCTGTAAATATCGTGCGACCACGGAAAAGCGACCACATCTACGTCGGACGGCCTAAGATTTGCCGCTTTAAGGCAGAACTGAATCGCTTTTATCGGCAGATATCCCATAGCGTGCTTTTTCCTGATAAGCCGCTCTTCATCGCAGGCAGCTATCAGCTTACCGTCCACCAGTATCACCGCCGACGGATCATGTATAAATGGTGTTCCCACTCCGAGTATGTTCATTACCATTTACCTCATCGCTAATCTTACGCAGCTCCAATATTTGCCTCGCTCCGACGAAATTCTTAACGCTTTTCACTTCGCCAAAAATCGGGGGCGAAATAACTCGGCTGGCGCTACCGCGTCGCCTCGTTCCGCCTCCACCAAGTCGCTAGTGGGTCGGCGGAATCGCCTACTATTGTATCACCGCGAACAAATTTCGCCCTTTTATAAACCGATTTTGTGGCTCGTTCAAAGCTAAATTTCGCAAGTCGCTCGGCATAATATTTCCGCTGCGCTACGATCTTTCGCTATTACCTTTCATAGCAATACAATAAATTATTTCCATGGATGATTACGCATCATTGTAGCTACTAAATATTTCTTAAACTGATCAATATTTTTTATATCTTCTTGAGTACCACAACCATTCCATACAACTTTAAAATATTTTACTACAGGTTTTGCGTTTGATGAAAAAATAGTTATTTCAAAACAATATTCTCCAGGCAGAAACCGTTCTGCTTGGCCAGTCGGAATACGATGCCTTTCAAGCGCAAAGAGATTTATCTCCCCCTCCCAAACAGAGCCGAGAGTAAATACATAAGGACACCTTGGAGCCAAATCTCGCATTTCGGGATATGGTTCATTTCTTTCCGTATCTTTAGTTAACAACCACTGAAGTCCAATAGGCGCCCAATTTTCTACTTTCGTCCATCTTTTATTTTCCTTTTTACCCATTGCCGTCAAAAACGGTTGGCAATTTTTTGCAACTGATAAGCCTTTGTTTTGCAATTCTATGTCAACCGAATAAAACCGTCTATCGCTACCGACTTCATTGCTCCAGCGAATAAAATTGTCCGTATAATCTGGTTCGCTTAGTTCTAATCTGGGTATACTATTG
>JAQUMG010000267.1 GCA_028718265.1 Candidatus Omnitrophota bacterium | reverse complement strand
CACGAGCTTATGATTGGCGCGATCTATATCATAGCCAAGAATGGGAGGCCCGCCTAGCCATTTGCCTTTCTTGCGTGCAGCACCCATCTTGTCTTTGACACGCTCGCTTATAATTTCTCGTTCGAATTGAGCGAAAGAAAGCAGGATATTAAGCGTAAGGCGACCCATTGAATTATTGGTATTAAAGGCCTGTGTTACAGATACGAAAACGACGTTATGTTTTTCGAAGAGTTCAAGCAACTGGACAAAGTCGAGTAATGATCGTGATAATCTGTCGACCTTATATACGATGACGCAGTTAATTTTACCTTCTTTTATATCGGCGATAAGTTTCTGCAAAGCAGGTCTTTCAGTATTAGCGCCAGTATAGCCACCATCGTCATATTTTTCAGGTAGGATGATCCAGCCTTCATTTTTCTGGCTATTGATGAAGTTCTCGGCAGCTTCGCGCTGGTTGTCCAGAGTAGTAAAGTCTTGATCCAAACCCTCGCTTGTAGATTTACGGGTATAGATCGCACAATAAAATCGTTTTTTCGCGACATCCGTCTTCATAAAATTACCTAGATATTAAAAAACAAATAACCATTCCAATGCGAACCAGTAACCTCTTTTGCTATTGCGCTGAGAGTCCTGTAAACCTTGCCATTATATTCAAAGCTTTTATCGAGTATTTTTACTTGAATATCAGTTCCTTTATAATTCTTGGTAATAACGGTTCCCGGAATAGGAAGCCGCCTATCACGAGAAATATACTGTTTATCCGCGATATTATTAATATCAGTGTTCGGGCGCAGAGCTTTATTGTTAATAGGATCGTATTCTTGAGCCATTGCCTTAACTTTATCTTTGGCTTCTTGGGGTAGAGAACCATATTGAAGCTCCTGCATCCGATAAGCAATCCTTTGCCAAAGATACGTCTTGTTATTTGAAGGTACCTTCTTCCCATCAAATAGCTCGGAGTATCGCTTTTGGAGCTCTGATAGCGATGCTTCTTTTAATGCCAGAATTTCCGCAAGAATGTTATCAGTCATATCTTATCGAGCCTCCTCATGATCTTTCGGCCAGATTCCGGATTCAGCCCAAATGACACAGGCCGCCCTTTTCTGAGCCACTCTTGATACTTCAAATCTCGCTCCAGAAGGATATTTCCGATATAAATTCCTATGTGTTTTGGCATCATGGAGCGCACCCCCTTTCTCTCAAAAAGGCCATCTCTCTTGCCTCATGACATATAGGCCATAGCTCTGGGCACAAGTCAAGGCGAGAGGAGCAGATAGTTTTGATTGTTAAAAGGGAGTAAAAGTTATATAATTAATGAGCAAATATGGAGATAATATAGATATATGCAAGACGAGTCAACGCAGAATATCAAGCAGAATATCAAGCCGGGATGCAACCCGGCTTTTATGTTTATATAAAGCAAGCGTGTAGGACAGGAGGCAAGGTGAAAACGAAATCAGACGTTATAATAAAACCGCAGGAAGAGTATGCATATGGCCATATTATTAAAGCGTTGGCTGGAGGCTTATATCCTAATAAATTTCACGTTGTTAGAGAATATATACAAAATGCATTTGACGCCATTATTGCGTGGAAGGCAGCCAAAAAGGACAAAAATGTCGGAATAAAAATAACCATACAAAAACCATCGATTTTTATTTTTGATAATGGTACAGGTATGGATAGGCATACTTTAAATGAATATCGGAAAGTGGGTTTTTCAAAGAAAATCGCTGGAGAGTCAGCGGGTTTTAGAGGGATAGGTAAACTTGCGGGTATTTCAGTCGCAAAGAAATTGATCATAACAACCTCACCTTATGGGACAGCCGAGAAATATATATTAACTTTTGATGCAGAGGCTATGATACAAGAAATTGATGCCCTAAAAAAGAAACGGGAAAATATTTCTTTAAACGCGCTGATCGAAAAACATACAAACCTTACTTCTGAAGTAGCGGATAAAGACGAGCATTATACTATGGTTGAATTACATGAAATAAAACAAGATTCAAAAATACTATTCGACAAGAAAAAATTGGTCGACTATATATCGAAAAATGCGCCTGTTCCATTTGACCCGAAATTTGAACATGGAAAAGAAATAGAAGATGACATTAAGAAGTTCGTTAGTGATTACGATTGCGTTGATGCTTCTGTAGATGGCAAAAATATTTATAAACCTTATTCGCCCAACTTAAAGAAATTTCAGCATATATTAGTTACGGACAGGAAAGACAGAAAGAAAATATTGGCGTACTGTTGGTATTGTGAAAATAAGAAAAAAGGTCAAGTTTCTCCATCGGAAATAAGCGGCTTGATATATAGGTATAAAAATTTTGCAGTTGGAGATAACTATCTTACCAGAAAGACTATTTGGGACGCTTCTTCACATCTGGCATTTTATTTTATGAGCGAGGTTTATATTTCAGATTTAAATATTATGCCTACATCACAAAGAGATGATTTTGAGCAGAGTTCAGCACGAGATAAATTTTATAAAGAAGCGGATACGATTGCCAATGAATTGAACAAAATAGC
>JAQUMG010000266.1 GCA_028718265.1 Candidatus Omnitrophota bacterium | reverse complement strand
CTATTGTCCTGGTGTCTCACAACCTGCACGCGGTCAAGAATATGTGCCGCCGCGTGCTCTGGCTTTAGCGGGGCGAAGTGCGGAAAATAGGACTTTCGCAGGATGTTGTCGAGGAATATATAGCCGAAAGCCGCAAAAGGCTTTTCCCCGGGCAAAAAGCAGAAATCGGAGAAAAACCTCCCGAAGCCGAAGCGCCGAAGCCGCGCACTCAGGGCGTGAATATTTTAAGGGTTATGCTGAATAATGAAACGGACCAGAAGAAATGGCATTTCAAAAGCGGCAATCCTCTGGATATAACCGTAACATTCAGCGCTGAAAAAGAAATCGAAGACCCTATTATGGGCGGCGCAATATTCCGCGACGACGGCGTTTATGTTTTCGGACCCAATACAATGTGCGATAATTGCCTTAAGGGGCGCTACAAGGGGACATATACATATACTCTCCACCTGCACAAATTAACGCTCTTGCGGGGCAAGTATTACCTTACTTTCTGCATTTTCGATAAAAACCATATTATGCATTATGTATGGCTGGATAAGCAGTTCCTATTTGAAGTTTCCGACGATACGGAGTATGATGGTCTCGTGAATATTGACCATAGCTGGTCAATGCGAGAAGGGTGGTAAAATGGAGAACGACAACCGGCCTGTAATAACCGCAATCGTAGCGACCCGAAACAGGCCCCAGTCTATCATCGAGACCTTATATTCTCTTGCCCGCCAGCAAGGATTAGGCGGAAGAATCTATGAAATAAATATTATTGATAACAGCACCGATAACATTACATCTGAAAACATCGAAGCGTTTAGAGAAGAAAACGAAGAAGTATTAAAGAAAAACCGGATTATTTTAAGGGTAATCAAAGAAACAAGAGCCGGCCTTTCCTACGCCCGCAACACTGGAGTGCAAGAGGCATCAGCGCCTATTATAGCTTTTACGGACGACGATATGATAGTTGATAATTATTGGCTTTCCGCCATTGCCGAAACCTTCGACGACAAAGATGTAATCGGGGTTTTCGGATATACAAAAGGAGCGACGGAGGATTATTACATTTCTACCAAGACAGAGACAAGCGTGTGTGATTATCGGGATACCTCGACGCTCTGGGAGATGGGACACGGGAACAATATGGCTTTCAGGCGCGAAGCCCTTATTGATATAGGTCTGTTCGATGCTGAACTGGGCGCCGGAAGCAGATATCAGGCGGCCGAAGATACCGACCTCTTTTACCGTATGCTCCAAAAAGGCTGGCTTTTGCGGTATCAGCCCGCCGCGCGTGCCACCCATTACGGTCACCTGCACGAAGAAGACACGGTAAAAAAAATCGAACAATACGATACGGGCGCTGCGGCTTTTGCAGCTAAATACGTGGCAAAAGGCGATTTTAGACCGCTCAAGCTTGCTTTAAAAAGACTAAGGTCGAGATGGGAGATAATAAGGCCCTATATTCCTTTTTCTCCGATTGCCATGCTAAAAGACCAGCACCTCATACTCTTCGGGTTCCACCAGCAAGTTGCGACCTTTGTCAGACGGTTTGTAGAAAATTACCGTTAGATTATCAATTTTCAACAGATTCGGCGGGTTTGATTCGCGCCCTAATTTCGTCGAAAAAAGCCGGAATATCCAAAAGATAGATTCGCTTATTAGCCAAGCGCACTATTCCGGAAGAAAAGTTGAGGTTCGCGTTTTCAATGTTTCCAGAAAGCTTGAGGATATCCTCAAGGCCGTCCACTCCTACTGCAACGCGGGCGCCCTTGAAACTCAGCACGACGGCTTCCTTATTGTTCCAAACGGTTACGTCCGACTTTTCGCCCAGAATCTCGTGTGGGATTAATATCGGGACAACGCCGCCCGTTAAATATACGATGCCCATGACAGAGGGAGATACAAACGGCACAGGCGTGTAATTGTCTATTTTAATTACCTGCTCGACAAAAGTTGTTCCGCAGCCCCACCGTTTTTTCCCGATTCGGAAAATAAACATCTCATCCGAAGTATTTACGGAGATGCCAGTCTCTTCCACTTTTACTTATTATTCCTCGTGAGGCGCCATCAAAGCCACTAAAAGCTCGTCAACAACTTCCAATAATTTGTCCATTGAAAAAGGCTTCACAAGATACGCGTCGGCGCCCTGTTTCTTTCCCCAAAAAATATCGGCTTCCTCGCCTTTGGAGGAAACTATAGCTATAGGAATATGGTGCGTTGATGGATTTGCTTTTAAGTCCCTGCAAACCTGGAACCCATCTTTTTGGGGCATAATAATATCAAGTATCAATAAATCCGGCAATTCGCTGCGCACCATTTTTTCGGCGGATATTCCGTCGCAGGCGACAAGTATCGAATGGCCTTGAGCGGATAAAGCCTCGCTGAACATTTCCACATCTGTAGGCGAGTCGTCAACAATTAGGATTTTTGCCATTATCTGCTCCTTTAAGTTCCCCTTGAACTCTCCTAATTTCTTATATAATCAATTTTTTCGATGAGCACAATATGTAATGCATTTTTATTTACGAATTATTTCCCGTATCAGGCGAAG
>JAQUMG010000265.1 GCA_028718265.1 Candidatus Omnitrophota bacterium | reverse complement strand
GGGCAGATTGATTCCCCAAGCAGTTTATTAGCGGAGTGACATCCACGGATGCTGCTCCATTCGGGGATGTAGAACTCATTTTTGCCGAAAATATTTTTGTCCGGTGCCGAAATTTCTTTTTCAAGAGGTGCTTTTGTCATTTTGGGGAGTTTTCGGATAAAAAGCTGGTTTTAAAAGATGGAGTTCTCGGACAGCCTCCTAGTAAATTCTTGCGTAGGATAAACATTCAAATCCTCACATAAAATCCTTGCCCTTATAAAAGGTGTTTACAAAACCCCACATTAAACAAAATGGTTTCTCTTTCAATCTAAGGCACCTTCCCCCGGGTGTTTGTGAAGAAAATCCCGCAGTATCTTGGCGTGGTGGTAAACGTTAACAATTGTTTAAAATCGCATTGAAAAAATATGGTAATTCAGCAATATAAACATATATTTAAAGTGTTTAAACGAGATTGAAAGTATCAGCTTTCGCGTACCACTAAAACTCAAAAACAAAATTGAACCGGCAGCCATTAAAAAATGAAGGCCGCGCCACTTTGGAGATTGTTATGCAATGTTAACTTGCAATTGTTTTCCCAGAGCTTTGGCAACTCGTTCTAATGTTGACAGCTTAATATCCTCTGCATGATTTTCAATTCTCGAAATTGCAGTTTTCTTTGTTTTAAGACGATGTGCAAGCTCATCCTGTGTTAATCCCACAGATTCTCTTGCCTGACGCAGCATTACTCCTATCTTGAATTGTTCGTAACCTTCATCAAAGTTCGCAGAGAATTTCTTATCTTTCTTTTTTCTCTCTGATATATATTTCTTTAGATCACTCATTTTATTTTCCTCCTGCTTAAAAAATCTTTCCTGTATGATTCTGCCTTGTCTATTTCACGTTGTGATGTTTTTTGGCTTTTCTTCACTAGACCATGCGTCAATACAACCACCGAATGACTGTCAAAGAAACAGAATATCCGGTATATATTAGAACCATATTGAACCCGGCATTCCCAAATTCCCTCTGTCCCGGTAAGTTTTTTAAAATATATGGCCGGTACGATTTCTAAATCTTCAAGCAGACGGAGTGTCCATAATACTTTTTGCGCCACCTTTCCTGACAAGGAATCAAGAAATTCTTGCACTGGACACTTTCCGTCAATTGTTTTGTAAAAAAGTACCGTTCTCTGCATGATTGTATGTTAACCTAGGTGTTAACCTTTGTCAAGGGCAATTATTTTTGAAACTGTTATTAAGAATTGCAGATCGAAAGAGTTTCGTAACGTATAAAAAAGACTATAGCAAACGACTTAAATAAGTGGATATAGTTCTTTTATCTTTTTTGGTTTCCAGCGTTGCGATCTTTTAAAAACGGCATGATCGAGGTCGGAGATCGTCTCGAAATAGACATTAGTAGTTTCCTCGTATCTCATGGCGTGCCAGAGGCGCTCCTGATAATTCAGTTCCGGATGATAGGGTGGCAAATAATGGATATGCAAGAAAGTATGCTCCATCATAAACTCCTCCACTCTTGCACCTTTATGCCATCGCGCATTGTCCACCCAAAGATCGATGGTCTTTCCTTTGAAGCGATAAAGAATCTTCCGCAGGACCTGGATAAACCCATCGGTATTGCCGCTGATCCATTTCGTGATTCCATGCGATCCCTAGATGAGATCAACCCACCCAAAGATATTCAGCCGCTTCTGATGCTGACTCCGGGTATAGACAAAAGGGCGACTTCCCCTCTTTGCCCATATCCTCCCCAGTTTCGGATGCAGAGAAAACCCCGTTTCATCCTCAAAAAGAACCACTCGATTACTGTTGCTTTTCAGAGCCGCCCGGAGTTTTTTTTAATGTCGCCTGAAATTCTTCCACCCCTTCCTGTTTGGCCTGAACAAAACGGTACATCGGCCACCTCAGTGAATACCCCAACTTTCTTATCAGTCTCTGGGCATGACGAACATGAATCTCGACATGATATGCCTTCTTCAGATATTCCACAAAAACTACACCGTCCCATCTCGCCTTGGGGATTCCGAAAGCCTGGGGGGATTTCGATAAGGCCTCATCCAACTCATTCAGCACATCCTCATCAAGGCGAGGGGGGCGTCCAGAGCGGGCACGATCAGTTACCATCTCAACGCCATCAGAATTTGCCTTCTGTATCCACTTTACCACCGCCCAACGGGTCAAACCGAACAATTCTGCAACCTGAGTCGATTTCCAACCCGACAGAATCAACAACAAGCCCGCAATGCGGATGCCGATCCATGCCCCCGGTGTCTCATCCGCCTTCCGCAGCAGGATCTCCTTGGTCAAAGAGGGGTTGCGTAATGTCAATGCTTTCATATGGCACCTCCCGATATTTTGGGAAGGTAGTGTATAAAAGAACAAATTATTTGTCTACTTATTATTGTCGTTTACTATAAAAGCCCTTAATTTGTAGGGGATAGCGGATCACTCCACGCGGGTGGAGCTTTGTTGTAGACTAACTTGCTGATCCCGGGATAATGGGTTAAAGTCATTTAGGCATCCGGGATGATGAGGCCGTATACACACTGGTGCTATATGCCC
>JAQUMG010000264.1 GCA_028718265.1 Candidatus Omnitrophota bacterium | reverse complement strand
GAAAAAAATGCATTGCCTCATGATTACCAATGGGTTTCTTCTCGGCGATATGGCGGAAGATATTGTGGACAGCGGCCTTGACGAATTAAATATATCGCTGGACGGGGGCGCGAAACTTCATGACGAGATACGCGGGATGGCAGGCCTGTTTGACCGGATAATGAACGGCCTCCAAAAGATAAATTATTTTAAAACACGGAAACGCAAAAAAAGACCTTATATAAATATGCAATGCACTATTACGCCGGCCAATTATCTCTGTCTGGAGCAGCTGCTGGATGCGGCGGATAAAGCCGGGGCGGCTTCCCTGACGTTTCATAATCTTATATTTCTCAGCCGGGAAATTCTTGACAGGCAGAAAAAGTACGACGCGTTATTGGATTCTTCTTCCGCCGGATGGGAGGGGTTCGTATTCGAACCCGGGATAGAACCGGCCGTATTGTATGAAAAGATGAAGAAGATACTTTCGGGTAAATACCGCTTCAGGACGGATTTTTATCCCAACTTCTCATCCCGGGAGCTGAAGGAATATTATGACGATACCGGCTACGCTCCCCGCGCGGCGAGATGCGTGAGCCCGTGGATGTGTGCTTACATATTTCCCGACGGCGGACTCAGGCCATGCCTGAATTTTGAATATTCGTACGGCAATATAAAAGAAAACAGATTTGCGGAGCTGTGGAACGGGAAAAAAGCGGTCAGATTCAGGTCGCTGCTCAGCAGGGATAAATCTTTCCCGGTCTGCGCCAGATGCACCGAATTATACAGATATTGAGCGTCGTTATGAAAAAAATAAAAGTAGCAGAAATAATTACACGCATGGATTGGGCAGGTTCGCCCGACATAATAAGGATTATTTGCGACTCACTGACAGGCGACAAGTATGACGTAAAACTTGTCATAGGCCAAACCAGGCATCCCTCTGCCGGTACAAAAGAATTTCTGGCAAAATTTAAAGACAACGTTATAGTAATCCCGTTTTTAAGAAGAGAGATAAATCCATTTTTTGATATATTGGCGTTTTTTTATCTTTACCGTATCCTGACGAGAGAAAAATTCGATATTGTTCACACTCACACGGCCAAGGCGGGGGCATTGGGAAGGCTGGCTGCGCGCTTAGCGGGTAACTGCAGGGTCGTTCACATGCCTCACGGTCATAATTTTTACGGCTATTTCAATCCGGTAGGCAGTAAACTAGTAGTCCTGATAGAGCGATTTTTGAGCAGGGTCACCGATAAAATTGTGACGCTGAGTGAATTAGAAAAAAAAGATATGGTAAAGTTCGGAGTTGCAAAAGAGGGAAAGATCAGGACCATGCTTCCGGGTATTGCCCTGGAATTCAGAAATATCGGCAGCGGCAGGAATTCTTCAAAGAAAAAAGAGTTTGGTTACGGCATTGACCAGAAGATAGTCGGCATGGTTTCACGGCTGGAACCGGTCAAGGGACCCGAATATTTTATCGAAGCGGCCGCTAAAGTGGCGAAAAGGATCGATAATGTCCGCTTTCTGGTTGTAGGAGAAGGCAGCCTGCGGAAAAGACTGGAAAGCAGGGCTGAGGAAAAAGGCATAGGCGGCAAAATAGTATTTGCGGGCTGGCGCGATGACGCCCTGGATATAATATCGTTCCTGGAAATATTAGTGCAGCCGTCGCTGAATGAAGCCATAGGGAGGGTACTGATTGAAGCGCAGGGGTTGGGAATACCCGTTATAGCGACGAAGGTGGGAGGCATCCCGGCAGTAGTCAGGGATAATGTTACCGGTATACTTGTCCCCGCCGGGGACACGGAGAAACTGACGGCGGCTATTTGCGATCTATTGGAAAATACCGAAAAGCGGTTAAGTATGTCGGCGAAGTCGAGGGAATGGATAGACGAAAAATTTTCCTCAGAAACAATGGCGAGCAGAATAGACTCGCTTTATACGGAGATGGTATCGAAATGATAATTGCGGTTCATCAGCCACAATATTTGCCGTGGTTAGGATATTTTGACAAAATCAAAAAAAGCGATTGTTTTGTATTTTTGGATAGGGTAGAATACAAACAAAGAGAATTTCAGAACAGAAATAAAATACGGACAAAAGACGGCTGGATATGGCTTACCGTTCCCGTCATGTCAAAGGGCATGGGAAGGCAGCTGGTCAGCGATACGCGCATAGAGAGCGGCAGCGATTGGCAAAAGAGACACTGGAGAAGCTTAAATGCATGGTACGGGAGAGCAGAGTTTTTTGATCATTATGCCTCATTTTTCGAAGAAATCTACGTCGGGATGAAATGGGACAGGCTGGCAGACCTCAATATTTTCATCATCAAATATTTGGCGAAAGAGCTGGGTATAGAAACACCTTTTTATCTGGAATCAGATATAGGGACGACAAAATCAAGCACGGACAGAATCGTAGAGATCTGTAAAAAGCTTAAAGCCGATACGTATCTTTCAGGTACGGGCGGTAAGGCGTATCTGGAAGAAGCAAAATTTGACGAAGAAGGACTGGTACTCCGGTATCAGAGTTTTGAACATCCTGCGTATAATCAGTGTTTTAACGGGGATGCGAACGGTTTTGTCTGCAAC
>JAQUMG010000263.1 GCA_028718265.1 Candidatus Omnitrophota bacterium | reverse complement strand
ACCCGAAGTTTTAATGGCCGTTATTTCATTGTCAGCGGAGAGTCTGCCCATGGCAATCAGGATGGCAATCAAAAGGGCGATCGGAATAGTGAACAGCATGAAGGAGGGTAATAGAAAAACGATGATCTGGGCTATGGAAAAAACATTGACGCCTTTATTGATGACCAGATCCATAATTTGCATGATTTTCCCCATCAACAGGACGAAAGTAAGAACTAATAAAATAATTATAAAAGGGAAGGCAATTTCCCGGAATATGTAACGGCTGATAATTTTATTCATGTCTTTATCGTTCTTTTTTTGAAAGTATCATGTATCGGTTATTTTTCACAAGCAAAACATGACGAATTCATGAAACAATGAAGCCATTTATTCTTCTCTGGTTTTGCAGTTTATTTTATAGGGCACATTCAGGCCGACTCCGTTAGTGGATGGAGGGGTAATGGGGAAAAGTAATATCAGCATTATCGCAGCAGGTGTTAGGAGGATAAGTCATCCAATCAGCGTTTTAGTTTCATTAGATAATATGCCCCGTTCGACCAGAGTAATTCTAAATTTGGAAACATATTTTTCAATTCTTTGAAATGGTCTTTATATTCAGTTAAACAGTAAATCATGCCTTCCTGATCAACCCGTACCTTGAATTGTTCCACCGACGGGAAATAATGCTCCCTTTCTTCCGGGGGTAAAAATTTCATGCCGTAACGCAACTCGCCGAAGTCTTCCACCACAGGGGTCCGTTTCTCATTGTATGTCGCTATACCATACAGAAAGATTTTATATTGATAAAGTTCGCGGTCTGCAGGAATCAATGTTTTGATGGCCTGAGAAGCGGGGTAAGAGGATTTATAAGGTGTTAGAAATGCTGAAGCGGGAGGGATAATTGAGAGCAGAAAAAGTCCGGAGAGGACGTAGATAGAAACGAACCACCCACCACGATGATAAGTGTTTTTAATCATATTGGGGACAAAGGCAAGCATAATTTGGCTGACTATAGGCAGAATAATCAGCCACACCCATTGACGCGAATAAATGATAGACAGGTCGCCGCCGAGTTGTGAATTATTCTGAAGAAAGATTGGCAGTAAAAGCAGACCGATGAAAAGCATGGATTGCAAGACGATGGGAAACTGTAGAAGAAAAGACTGGAATCGTTTTTGAGGATATGTGGGTAGATGGTCATAACTTCTCAATAAATATCCGATCAGGACGGAAAGAGGGAGGAATATTGGGGCAATATAAGGAACAAGTTTTGAAGAAGATAACGAAAAGAATATAAAGATGAAACCGATCCACGTCCAGAGAATGCTCTTTCCGCGCAGGAACGAGGCGCACTCCTTTTCCTTATAAACGTTCCAAGCGGCCCTGATAAAAAAAGCTGTCCAGGGAAGGCAACCAAAAATTACCACCGGTATGTAGAGCAATAGCGTATGATCACGTCCATGCATTGCGGTTGTATAGCGAAGAAAATGTTCTTGAATGAAAAAAAACCTGAAGAAGTCAGTATGCTTTTGCTGCACAAGAATCAGCCAAGGAGCAGTGATTGCCAGAAACAAAACAATTCCCACCGGAGAAAAGAGATTCACTATTCGCTTCCATTGACCGCTGAGAACAAGCCATAATATGAGAATAGCAAATGGAAAGACTACGCCAATCAAGCCTTTGGTCAAGAAAGCCAGTGCGCAGGATAGATAAAGGACATACAGTCGTGCTTTCTTATCGAGAGTGCCGGAAAGATAGCGATATCCTGTCCAGATGGCCAGGCATGTATAGAAAGTAAGAGGGATATCAAGAATATTGAAGTTTCCGAGGACAAAGAAATACAGAGAAGTACCGAGTACTCCTGCAGCGTATAGCCCAGTCTTCCTGTCGAAAAGAAAAGAGCCCATAAAATAGACCAGCAACAAACAAGCCCAAGCGCAAAGACCTACATAAAGCCTCGTCGTAAAATCATTCTCACCGAAGATTTTAAAAATGATGGCAGAAGCCCAATAGGAAAGGGGAGGTTTTTCCAAATAGATCACATTGGCAAGATGCGGCATGACATAATCTCCTGAATCCACCATATTATCCGATATTTCAAAATATCGACTTTCATCAGGCTCTATAAGAGGCATGAAATGAGATAATGCGACATACAGAACGAAGGGCACTACAACAAGAAAAAGGACCCGACTATTTGCCAATTTCAATAGAACCTTTTCCATCTCTAATCTCACGTAGGATTCAAAATCATGGTTTCCTGTCGAAGCAGAAACTTCTGCCACTTTAATATGCATGGGCGTCTTGACCTCTGACTGAACCGGTTGCTCTATATTTCTTAAAGAAATATATGTCCAGTTTTTTGTTTAGGATCCATATCGTCGTCCTTTTGATAAGCTCTGCTTCCGGTAAAAACTTGGGTTATTTATAATAGGTAAAATGTTGCAACAGACGATCATCTGTATTGTTTTGTTGACAGTTGCAAGCATTTTTCCTATATTAATCCATTATTTTTATTCTTCCTTCTTTTGAAAAAGGATAATTCTATGAAAGTTGATACAATGCGCCATATTGATTATTACGCCGGCGTTCCTCTTTGTTTTTTAGGTTCTT
>JAQUMG010000262.1 GCA_028718265.1 Candidatus Omnitrophota bacterium | reverse complement strand
GGAAGCAAATTCCTTCATGGCGCGAGTCGATATGGCATCTGCTTTTAGCTCTGCCTTCTTGCGTAAATCCCAATCCTTAAGTTTAATGAAAGCCATACCGGTATTTTGTCCTCTACCGGCATGGTTCATGCCGGCAATCGTTAGAATGGATTCAACTGCATCTTTTTCATTGTCTGTAAAATACTGCCGGATTTTCTCCATCACCGTTTCAGACTGTTCAAGCGTCGAGCCCGAAGGTAAATTGCTCATAATTAACATTATCCCCTGGTCCTCATCCGGTAAATAGCCTGTAGGCATCCTCAGGAAAACAAATAACATCGTTGCTACAATTAGAAAATAAAAAAAGACATACCGCGCATTATTGTTAAACGAGTGGTTGACCATCCGTACGTACAAATCGCGGGTCTTAAAAAACTTCTGGTCGAACCAGCGAAAGAAAGGACGCAAAATCAAAATACCGCCTTCCGCAGACTGATGCCCTTTTGGCACTGGTTTTAGAAGCGAGGCACAGAGAACCGGTGTCAAAACTAAAGCTACGAGTACCGAAAGAAGCATCGAGGCAATGATGGTTATAGAGAACTGCCGGTAAATAACACCTGTAGATCCCGAAAAAAATGCCATCGGTCCGAATACCGCTGAAAGCACCAAGCCAATACCGATTAACGCAGGAGTAATTTGTTCCATAGATTTAGTAGCAGCCTCACGCGGCAAAAGCCCCTCCTCGCTCATAAGCCTTTCCACATTCTCCACGACAACAATAGCATCATCCACCAAAAGGCCAATAGCTAAAACCATGGCAAACATCGTCAACATGTTAATTGAATATCCGAAAAACGCCAACACCCCAAAAGTACCTAGTAATACCACCGGCACCGCGATTGTCGGGATTAATGTTGCCCGCATATTCCCCATGAACAAATACATTACCAGAAAAACTAAGAAAATTGCTACGACCAATGTTTTAGCTACTTCCTTAATGGCTACCCGAGTAAAAGGAGTGGTATCATAAGGATAAATCACTTTCATCCCTTGAGGAAAATAATGGCTCAATTCCTCCATCTTTGCTTTGATTGCGTCGACGGTTTTCAATGCGTTGGCTCCTGGCTCTTGACGGATAGTAATGGCGGAACAAGGCTGGCCCTTGTTAAAGAATGCTTGCGTATCGGAAATATCGCTACCCAATTCGGCATGGCCAACATCTTTAACGCGGATAGTTGAACCGTCCGGATTAATACGAATAGGAATATTAGCAAACTGTTCAGGAGTCTTAAGTAAGCTCTGCACAATAATGGAAGCGTTCAAGCGCTGGCCTTTTACGGCTGGAGCGCCGCCGAATTGCCCGCCGGAAACTTCAACGTTGTAATTTCGCAGCGCTTGGGTGACATCCTCAACCGTCAATCCATAGCTAGTCAGCTTTTTGGGATCGAACCAGACGCGCATAGCGTATTCCCCGCCAATTGATTCTGCTTCACCAACTCCGGGTACACGCGCGAGCACCGGCTGTATAACACTGCTTAGGTAGTCACGCAAATCAACATCGCTCATGCTGCCATCTTCAGAAACGAGCCCCACAATCACAAGATAATTCCTGGTGGATTTTTGAACCGAAATACCCCGGCGTTGTACTGAATCCGGCAGGCGTGCTGTCGCCAACTGAAGTTTATTTTGCACCTTGGTCCAGGCTATATCCGGATCAGTCCCCGGAGCAAAAGTCAATTCAATAGAAGACATGCCGGAAGAATCACTGCTGCTGGACATATAAAGCATTTTGTCCAAACCGGTCATCTGCTGCTCGATAATCTGCGTTACGCTGTTTTCCACGGTTTCTGCCGAAGCTCCAGCATAAAAAGAAGTAATCCTAATCGATGGCGGGGCAATAGGAGGATACTGGGCAATAGGCAGAGTATAAATTGCCAAGAGACCAAGCACCATTATTACAATAGCAATTACCCAGGCAAAAACAGGACGATTAAGAAAGAATTTTGATAACATAAGATTTCTCCGTTTATTTCATATTCGCAGATCTCTGGCTCGAATTTTGGTCAAACGAAACAATTTTTACTGAAGCCCCGGGCCTGGCTTTTTGAACACCTTCGACAATTACCCGGTCACCGGAATGAAGGCCTGAAGAAACCAGCCATTTATCGCCGATAGCCCGATCGAGAGCGAGTATCCGTTGCTGAACCTTATTTTCAGCGTCCACGATCAACGCGATGGCTTCGCCTTTCGGGTTGCGGAAAACTCCCTGCTGGGGGACAAGAATCGCCTGTTCATTAACACCTTCTATAATAACCGCCCGAACGAACATACCCGGCAAAAGAAAACCTTCTGGATTTGGAAAGATTGCCCGCAAAATGACTGAACCGGTTGTCGGGTCCACCGTGATATCCTGGAATTGCAGCGCCCCATCCAAATGATATGCTGTGCCGTCTTCCAGAATGAGCCTTATCTTGTTTTGATTTGTTTTATCAGGATTAAGGCGGCCATCCTCCAGGCTGCGCCGCAGACGCAGTAGTTCAGAGGTGGACTGGGGAATATCCACATAAATAGGGTCTAACTGCTGAACGGTTGCCAGGGCTGCAGGTTGATACGCCGTCACCACGTCGCCAT
>JAQUMG010000261.1 GCA_028718265.1 Candidatus Omnitrophota bacterium | reverse complement strand
AACAATAAGAGCCCAAACATCAACGTTAACATTGAGTTCCTCGATACCTTCTAATACACTAATGAATAAAAGGATAAACGGTCAAATTAATGTAAGTCAAATAGAGGCTTTAGCTCTTTCAAAGTACACGACTATGATCGATTCATATATCAAATCACCAAAAGTAGCACCATGTACTAAAACACAATATTACCGTTTACAAACCAAAGAATGCTTACCTCTTGAAAATCCTACGTGGGGGTTTCAAGGATTTACTATACCTTCCGATAATATTTATCCCTTATTAAATTGTACACAATCGGCATTACAAAAACTAATTAATACTGTTCCGAAACAAGGTGGACGTATTTTGATGCCGGCATGCACAATAAATATGATTGACGGAATTAAAATTCCTGATAAAATTATTTTAGAAGGGGTAGGAATAGGTAAAACAATTTTGAGTAATACAGTGACCTCGACTACATCTCCGGGATCAGCTATAAATCTTCTAGGAGAAAATATTATTGTTAGAAATTTTACACTTAATGGCAATAGTACAACATTGAATGGTATCGATAATTTCATCACAAAAGGGAACAGTCTTATTGAATTTATAGAAACAAAAAACTTTAAAAGTGATCAAGGTTCAGGCATATCCTACTTAACAAAAAACCCTTTGGAAAATTCACGTGTAACGGTTCGTTATAATATTGCATCAAATGGATTACACGGAATTGATGCTAAAGTGTGGACATTAGCAAAAATGCTTATTTATTCGAATGAATCATTTGGAAATTCAAACTATGGTTTGGATTTAAGTACTAATGATAGTATTGAAATAGCAGGTAATTATTTACATAATAATGAAGTGGCAGGAGCAAAATCACCTGCCGCAAATAATATTATATATCATCATAATGATATCAATTTTAATGGTAGTGCTTCTATCGGCGCAGGATTAGTATATATGAGTACAAACCCAAGTGCTACGATCACGGTGAAAGAAAATAATATCAGCAACAACATTGGTCCGGCATATGCGTGTTGGAATGCAACATTTAATAATCTAATTTTAAATCAAAATAATGTTTCTGGAAGTACTGATGCCAACGGTTACACTATTACCGGAAGTGGAGTAACAAGAATCGATGTAACAGGTGATCATGGAAAAATTTGGACTGATGGTACTACTTCTATTGTATACCATTAATCATATTTACAATAAAATTAAAAAGATGTCTGACTTTCATTTAACTTAAAGTAAAATAAGCACTCAATGCAAATGTTCCGATAGCAATAAGGTAATAAAAAAAGACCAGCCGGAACAACACCATTTTACCTAAAATCAGTACCAATAGCATTTTTACAATCGTATTGCTAACGATCGCGAGGACAATAGCGTGTTGAGCGGTTAGAGGATTTAGCGTTGTTTTAGACAATGTTGATAATGAGAGGATAATCGCATCCACATCAGCGAATCCGGAAACGAATGAAGCTGCCAATACTCCTGCATCCCCTACATAACGATTTACAATTCCGATAATCGCCAACGTTGCTCCAAAAATAAGCCCCATCATCAATGCTTCTTTAAGATCAAACGGATTATTGAATTTAAAATCCTGAGAGATATTTTCACGCTTACTGGTGATGTATAGATAACCGATATAGAGATATCCGCTAAGAGTTCCGACAACTATCGGAATTAAGAACGCACGTGCCAAGGGAGGATTAATGACCCATACTTCAACCCCTGCACGAATCAGCATCATAGATGAAGCCAATGTAATACCGATGGCAAAGTTTTTCGCAAAAAATCCGTTCTCATGCATACGTCTAGCCATATTCATGGCCACGGCCGTCGACGAAACGAGCCCACCAAAAAGCCCTGCTACTCCGATACCGTGTGCTGTCCCGAAAAACCGTATTGCAATGTATCCAAAAAAGGAAATTCCTGCCACAAGAACAACCATAATCCATATCCGGTAAAGGTTCACCAATCCAAGAGAGTCTATTGAACGGTCCGGCAAAATCGGAAGGATAACAAACGTCATCATCATGAACATAACTGCGGCATTAAGCTCATGTTTCGCAATCGTTTTCTCGTATTCTTGTATTTTGTCTTTGATGTTTAACACAAATAGAACCATAATCGCCACAAAAACAGAAAGCATCGGTGAAGAGAATTTGAGCATAGCACCGATCAGAAAAGTCACCATTGCCGAAAATTCTGTCGTGGAGCCTTTATCAACATTATCGAGACTATTGACAACATAGGTGCTGACAAGGAATAAGCCAATAATAACAGTAGCAATAAGAAAAAAATAGGGGATAAACGAAGAAAACCAAGCAGAGAGGAATCCAAATAGCGCGATCATCGAAAAGGTTCTGGAACCACCAAAATCTTTTTTCTTTTGTGCATATATCGTATGCATCTCGCGCTCTAATCCGATGATAAATCCCAAGACAAGTGCAAGTACACTGTTCTGGACAAATAACTCATCCATCTGATTTTCCTTTAAATGTCATCCCAATCATTTTCAAGCTATTATAGCCTTAGATTGCTCTATTGCTGAACAATTCTGTTGCGACCATCCTCTTTTGCCTTATACAAGAGACCGTCAACCCGTTTTAATAACATTT
>JAQUMG010000260.1 GCA_028718265.1 Candidatus Omnitrophota bacterium | reverse complement strand
TCATTCGCGGCATCGCAATGGGCGCCCACAAGCAAATTATGCAGAAGAATATGGTTATCGTCTTCATCATATATTGCTACTCTCCGATTATTTTAACAAGTCCGCGCTTCTTGCGCTGGCCGTCGAACTCACCGTAGAAGATCGCTTCCCATGGCCCGAAATCGAGCGAACCTTTCGTGATAGCGACCACTACCTCGCGCCCCATTATCGTCCGCTTCAGGTGCGCATCGGCATTATCCTCGCCGGTAAGATTGTGTTTGTACTTATCCTTACCGTATGGCGCAAGCTTCTCTAACCAATTTGCAAAATCCTGATGCAGCCCCGATTCATTGTCGTTGATAAAAACTGAAGCCGTGATGTGCATAGGATTGACAAGGCACAAGCCCTCTTTTACCTTACTATTCCTGACAGCTTCCTCGACCTGAGGTGTTATATTGATAAATTCCTGCCTGTTCTTTGTATTGAACCAGAGATATTGGGTATATGTTTTCATTAATAATTTTTACGTGCTGCATAGGTGAAAGACGAAAAGTATTTTCGCCACGAGCTTTCAGTTGATAAAAAAATGTTTTCTCCGAGAAAATAATCGACCATGGCTTCTCGTACCCTGGCGATTTCCTTGAGACGGGCAAATCCCTTAACGCTGTCCAAAGTTAAGTCCAATAACTCAAGGCCGCGCTCAAAAGCCTTTTGGCAATATGCTGGATTATTTTTTGCCTGCCAGTTCAGGGCACGCTCCACTTCACTGCCGACGTTCGCCATCTGTTCGATGAATGATAAGGTGTTCCAACGTCCGGCTGCAAGATCTTTGTGCTGATAGCTCATCATTTAACTCTCTTCATGGATATTTCAATAATCTTCTTCCGCATTGCTTCATTTTCTACACCGCGACTTCTATTGTTCTGAGACGGGCGCATATTTATCATGGAATCAAATTCAATAAAATTGTCACCGCTCATCTCCGGATAAAAATTAATCCCCCAAAGGTCTCTCTGTTTTGACCCATTCTCGAGGAACAGCGCTTCAAGATCAGAATGAAGTTCAGCATCAACAGCGATGAGCTCTCTATTAACATCGACAACAGCTTTTACCATATCTCCAAAAGAATTGGCAGCCATTTGTTTAAGCTCGCTAATCGTTATCGTCTCAGTGATTATTTTCATCCGCTTTTATTTCTCGTCACATATGGCGGCGATTATTATTCCTTTAAGTGGTAATTCGATCAAGCCCGTAATAGTCCAATAGATAACAACGCCGGTAGCCACCGTCATAAAAGCGTGGGTTACAAACATCCCCGGCAATGTGCTAACTGCCCATACGCATAATCCAAAGACGAGCCCCTTCGCAATTTTATTCTTGCCGGGGATGCCTTTACTTAAGACGGAATAAACAAACGCAAGAACTATATTGAGAAGGAAGCTTCCTATGTAGAATGTCAATCCTGGCGGGCCATCCATCGGCCTCCAGACATTTGTCGGCTCGAGCTTGTAAACCCAGCTAAAAAGCCATCCGCATGTAACCGCCCCAAAAATCGCGCCAAATAGCGATACTGCCAGTGCTGCAATAAGTATCTTCCCTATTTTCATACGCGCCTCCTATTATTTTCCGGTTATATGGCACAATTGGTGTTCTATCCTGCCAAGTTTACGATATAGGTCTGATTGTATCATGCAGGAACCTATGATATAGATAGCGATTGCCGCGATCAGCAATTTCTTATAAACAGGTCTAACGGTTGATCCTTTTAGATACTTCATAATTCCGAATTCTCCTATAATTAAATGGGTGTGACCCTATTATTTTTTACCAGTAAAGCTGCAATCGCTGACATGCTTACCTTACCTTGTAAGGAGATATAAGCATGACCTTTCCGTTTCGCCAGACAGCGAGTTTTCTGCCGTCGCGCTTGTGTTCTTCGACAACTTTTCGCACCGCCCTTTTCAATGCCTTAAAAGCCGTGTCCTGTAACATCCTGTTTTTCATTTTATCTCCTCGAATGTTCGATTATTTTTCCATATAGCTCATTGTCAAAAATTTCGATTCTGCCGGTTTTTTCCATAGCCACAAGTCGTGGCTTTATATCCGAATTATCGAATAAATGCCACCCGTCGCACAGAGGTTTATAATAAGCAAAGAAATTATACAATCCCCTGTTAAATCTTCGCCTGACATCAACGCCCGGCACATCATGCCCGCCGGTAGCCGTCCTATCTTTTATGCGTTTTATAGCCAGCTCGGGGTTGGGAATCCAGAGAAAATATATATGTACCGACCAGCCTTTCCCCTTCATGCTCTTTAAAAAAGCTATGTAGGATTTGCCCGATAAAGTCGTTTCAAAAGCAAATTCTATATCCGCATTTGCAAGCTTATGAACTTCCTCTAATAAAAGCCTGCCGGCCTTCATAGCAGCCGCCCGCGGCGAAAACGGCGAAAGTCCCGACGCAATCAGATCAGCGTTGATGAATTTCGAGCATTTCGTATTCTCAGGCAAAAAAGTCTTTGCGAATGTTGTTTTACCTGATCCGTTTGAGCCTGCGATGATATAGACATTCTTATTATTCATTTGCTTTTCATGAAATTTCTGCCATTTTATATCATTTTGCCAGCTTATTATATAACCAGGCCAGCGCTACT
>JAQUMG010000259.1 GCA_028718265.1 Candidatus Omnitrophota bacterium | reverse complement strand
CTTCATAGCGTTACTATATAGTAATCATTCCTATTTGTCAATCTTTATTTTTATCCCCCTCTGACCCCTCTCGGTATTTCCCCCTTTTTGAAATGTTTGTCGATCCAGCCATTTTTGGTTTTCTCACGGCTGTCGAAGTGCTTCACATAGGGCTTGATATCAAGAAGCGGTGTACCGTCCAAAATGTCGACTTCCTTAAAAGTAATGGTATCCCCTTTTACACTCTTTAATTTTACGATCGAAAAGCCGATATGATTCGGCCTGTGCGGACTTCGTATCGCAAATATCCCATGCTCAACATCCTCAAGGAACGGTTTGTCCGTAAGCCGCTCCTCTTTTGAACGATTAAAATG
Organism: Candidatus Omnitrophota bacterium; assembly: GCA_028718265.1. The sequence continues at coordinate 2,301 of JAQUMG010000259.1, read as the reverse complement.
ATAAATCAAAATAAGGTGCGAAAACCCCTCTATGTCTTTCAGCCCTGCCCGATACTCCGGAAACAAACGGACAGTACTGGCAACCCCTTTTTCAAACTTTCCCTGAATAGGAATTCCCTTGGGCTCCTTATAAGGTGTGTTGATTATGCCTATTGGCTTGATCGTGATAGGTTTCTTCATTTAAAACGTTACCACCTTATCCGATTCCTTAACAATATCATACATATCCTTCATCGTTGAGATCGGGCACATCTCAGAGCCTTCCTGCTCCCTGCTTTTGATGCAGGTTCCGCAGGCGTAAATCCTGCCACCGGATTGCATAAACTTTTCAACCTGTTCAACAGTGTTGAATTTATCCATACTGATCTTCTGATACTCAACACCCTTACCCATAAAAAATATTTTAACCTCGTCCTTCTGCCCGAGCGCGAAATTCGCGTAACGAATAGCGTTCCAGCAGGTTTCGGCGTCATTACTTGAAATTATTATTCCTATCTTCATTTTAGCCCTCCTGAATTAAATAATTTTCAGCGCGTCTACAGGACAAACTTTCATGCATCCACGTAGCTGGTCACATTTAGTCTCATCAGTCACCTTGCACTTGCCACTTTTGTCATCAATATATAAAATTTTCTTCGGACAAAGTGATACGCACGCTCCACAGCCAATGCAAAGCTCCTCATCAATAATCACGATCTTGTTCATAATTCAACAACGTCTCCTTCCTTGAGCCACCTAAAGCCGGAACCAAACTCTGAACGAATCAGTTCAACCGCCTGCTTTCCGGTACAATGCATCGGCATAACTCTCTGAACGCCTGAATCCTTAAGATCTCCTATAATCCGCTTATTTATTTCGTCCGTATTATCTTTCAAATGAAAACCACCGATTAGCAAATCAACCTTGGAGCTAAAATCTTCGCTGATCTTTCTTACAATATTATTCACTCCGGGGTGGGCACACCCGCAGATCACCGCAAGACCATCGCCTGTCTTAACAGCTAGCGACTGCTCAAATATCTTCCGACCATTTGATTCCCCGTAAAGTTGCCCTGTCGTATGAATGCCGTCTTTGATAAGAATCGGATTATCCGATTCAACCAGCCTAACCCCAAATGACGCAATCCTGTCCTTTACCTCCCGAGAAAAACCCGAGCAAATATGAACACTGATATCCGCTCGTTTTGGAAGTAGATACCACAGACCGGATATGTGATCCCAATCATCATGGGACAAAATAATATGCTTAATCTTCAATGGATCAACCGCGAAGCTTCGCATATTATTCAGAAGCACCCCCGGATCGCCGAAAGTATCAAATAATACATTCTCGCCAAGCAGAAATGAAACTCCCCACCTGCGGATAAACCGCTGAAATTTACTTGAGCCTGCGGCTATAACTTTTATTCTCATAATCTTAATGATGTATTGTTGCCGCGAAATACATAAACGCCACGCCAAGAATAAAAACTCCCATTGAAAGCGTGGCTTTTTTAATATCTTGTTCCTTGTGTAATTCAGGGATAAGATCACAACTTGCGATATAAATAAATCCCCCCGCCGCTATTGGCATAAGCAATTTTAAGAAAGCATCCGATGTATTGGCCAAGGCGTAACCGATAACCGTTCCTAATACAGCAGTAAGAGCTGATAAAAAATTATAGAATAGCGCCTTATTTTTATTTAATCCGCCATAAACCAAAACGCCAAAGTCTCCAATCTCTTGTGGAATCTCATGCATAATTATGGCGAATGATGTAGCGAGCCCAAAGTTTACGTTCACCACGAAGGAAGAACCAATAATCAAACCATCTATAAAATTATGTACCCCGTCACCAATAAGATTGACATACGTAAACGTGTGAATCTCGCATTTTCCTTTATGACAATGCCGCCAATGCAAGTATTTTTCTAATATAAAAAATAAAATAAATCCGACGATAACAAATAAATATACTTCATTATGCCCTCCCTTTTCTACTGCTTCCGGAATAAGGTGCAAAAACGCTCCGCCTATCAAAGCCCCTGCGGAAAAACTGATTAATAAAAGAAGAATTTTATTGAGTATATTCTCCTTGAATAGCAGACTGACCACTCCCACAAAGGAAATCAGGCTTATAACAATACTAGCTCCTAATGCCCAGATAAAATTCATTTAATCCCCTTATTTCTTAAGCAGATAGTCCGCTATAGCTCTATAAAGCGTACTAACAGAAAGTATTGAACAATGAAGATGATCCTCAGGTAATCCTTTGAGTCTGGCAATGACCTCTCCCGCCGAAATCAATAGCGCATCTTTAAC
>JAQUMG010000258.1 GCA_028718265.1 Candidatus Omnitrophota bacterium | reverse complement strand
TACGATAAAAAGAGATTACTGTAAAGGATTACCTGCGGTTTTGCTGGATGAGCGGCAGATGCACGAAGTATTCATGAACCTTTTAACTAATGCCAAAGATGCCATGCCTGGCGGCGGAGTCATCACAGTAACTACCTGCCATGAAGGCAATTATGTGAGAATAGACTTTAACGATACCGGCTGCGGTATGTCGGAGGATGTTATCAAGAAGATTTGCGAACCTTTCTTTACCACCAGGGAGAAAGGAACGGGGCTCGGTTTGTCGGTATCGTACGGCATCGTACGTGTGCACAACGGAGAATTAAAATTCCAAAGCGAACCGGGTAAGGGTACGACCGCTACTGTACTTTTACCGTTACAGGTGAATTGATGCAAAAAATCCTTATTATTGACGATGAACCAAGGATAGCTGATGCGTTAAAGCGTTTTTTGACAACTTCGGGATTTGAAGTAATTGTAGCTTCCGGAGGAGAAGAAGGCATAACGATTTTGCATTCAGAGGTTGCCATAGATCTGGTAGTTTTGGATATGAAGATGCCCCAGGTAAGCGGATTCAATGTTTTAAAGGAAATACAAGACCTGAAAAAAGGAACGCCGGTTGTTATCCTCACCGGTTCGCTCGACACGGAAAGATATCTCGGTGAGCTGCGCAGCATGGGTTACGATAAGAAGGACATTATTTATAAGCCGGCGGATTTGTTTGCTTTTTTGGACATGGTTAAAAACAGACTGAAACTATAAAAACGATTCCATTGGGGTAGGGGAGAGAACATGCTTAAAAGCGTCTTGTTGGCGGATAGTGATTCGGAATCGGGAGAGAAACTCCGCAAGATAATGTGCTCAATCGGGCATCAAACAGAGTGTATCGCATGCAGTGAAGACATCTTTCAGCGCTTACACGCTGAAAAACCTGACCTGTTTGTCTTAGAACAAAATTCATTTTCGGAAGAGAGCTATGAAGTTTTAAAAAAGATACGGGAAATTGAAAAAGAAATAAAGATTTTACTTTTGGTAAAAGAGTCCCCGAGTGATGAAACGCGCGCAAGGGTCCAGAGGTTAGGCGTGTCGGATGTCGTAAAAAAAGATTTTTTCAGCCATACCATGTTTAAGGCAATTCTGCAGATCGTGCGTGAGCCTACCGAGAAAGTCGAAGAGAACAAGTATTCCTATCTGGGGAAAATACTGCTTGTCGATGACAGAAGCGAGGTAAGAGCGTCTTCAAAGACATTTCTTAAATTTCGGGGGTTTGACGTCAGCGATGCCGCCGATGGAAATCAGGCGCTGACGCTGATGAAACAAGAAAAGCCGAAATTGATCCTTTTAGACGTACGAATGCCTGAAATGGACGGCCTGACGGTGTTAAACAAGATCAAGGAATTCGATAAAGCGATACAGGTAGTTATGCTAAGCGGTTTAGACGAAGAGGATGTTATAAGGGAAGCGTTTAAAATGGGAGCGTGCGATTTTCTCGTTAAGCCGTTTGATTTCCGGACGCTTGAGGCGGTAGTCTTATCTATTCTTGTTTCAGCGCAATGCAGCGCTGCGTAAATTCACCTATCGAAAGTACCTGCAAAAACCTGCTCCCATAACCTTTTTCCGTTACGTCTGCCTTAAAGTTCGATTTTTTTCCTCAAATGGGCGGGTAATATCCGCATCACATTTCTGTATTTCGCTATCGTTCTGCGCTCGACCTTAATATCTTCCGCTGCTAATCTTTCTTTTATCGCTTCATCGCTTAAGGGGCGCGTTTTGTCCTCATTCTTTATCAGTATCTCTATTTTCTTTTTTATTGCCGATTTCGATATGATCTGCCCGTCGTTTTTTTGCACGCCTTTGCTTAAAAAAGCTTTCAGCGGCAGCGCATCGTTGCTGATTTGAACGAATTTGTTACACACGGTCCGCGAGATGGTAGAGGGGTGCATCCCTAAGGCTTTCGCAACTTCGTTGATAGTGAGGCTTTTTATGAAACGTTCCTTTTCGAAAAGATTATCCCGCTGAAAGGTGAGAATGTATTGCGCGACTTTGTACAGTGTTTCCTCGCGCCTTTTTAAATTATCGATAAGCGCTTTCGCGCGTTCTTCATTTTTTTTAATAAATTTTTTCGCTTCCTGTTCTTCGGCGATATCCGGCGCGCTTTCATACGGATTGTAGAGCCGTAGTTGCGGCAGCCAGTCTTTATTCAGCCGCAAGGTCAGCTTTCTATTCCGGGTCTGCGCGATTAAGTCAGGTATGATAGTCACCGCTTCTTTGTCCAGCATATTACTTGCGGGCCGGGGATTGAGTTTTCGTATCGTGTCGGCGGCATTTTTTACCCTTTTTTTATCGACCCGCAACGCTTTTGCGATTTTTTCGAGGTCGTTACGCGCTATCTCATTGAGAAATCTGGTTACGAGAGTATATTCGAGCGAATCGGCTTTAGCCATCCTTTTAAGCTGCAGTTGTAAGCACTCACATACATTGCGCGCACCTATCCCTGCCGGCTCCATGCATTGGATAACTTTAAGGGTCTGTTCGATTTCGTCTACTTTAACCAATAAGGCATCGGCTACTTCTCCATGGTCGGTAGTGATATAGCCGTTGTCATCCATTTCGTAAATAAGATATTCGGCTATTTCGAGTTTTTTTCCGTCTAAACCCAACATTTTTGCCTGAGAAAGGAG
>JAQUMG010000257.1 GCA_028718265.1 Candidatus Omnitrophota bacterium | reverse complement strand
CATTCCTTCGGTACCCATTGTCAATGCGATAAGCTTTGTATTGTATTTGACGGCAAGAGGCACTATGCGCTCGATCCTTGATTCATCCCCGGTAATTGAGTTTATGAAGATCCCGCCGCCTGCATATATACTTTCAGCGCCCTTTCTATCGCAAGATGGTTCGGGCTGTCTATGCATATGCTGACTTCCTTGATCTCAGCCTGGATGACGCTTATGACCCAATCGATATCTTGGACCTCGTCGCCAAGGCTCATCGCGCAATTAATATCGATGTAATTGGCGCCCGCATCAAGCTGCTTTTTTGCTTCTTTTAATATAAAGGCCGCGTCCTTCTTCTTCATCGCTTCCTGGATCTGCGCCCTCGTAGAATTTATGCGCTCTCCTATAATCAGCATAACGATCACATCCTCCTATGCTTTATCGTAAGTAGCTTCGATGGTCTTGACCAGAGCCGTCAATACTTCATTAACGGGGACAGGTATCCCCAACGCCTTTCCCTGCCGTATCACGGCGCCGTTTATAAAATCTATTTCGGTCCTTCTCTTATTTATGACGTCCTGAAGCATGCTTGATACGTTTGCGGCTGTTGCCTTGCATACCGATTCGACTTTCTGTATCGGGTCGTCGTATATAAGTTTGACCCTTTTTCTTTTTACTATTTTTACCGCTTCCTGGACCGCGCTCCTTAATATCTCCCGCGTTCCGCCGTGCTCTATAAGCATGCCGTTCTTCAGCCTTGTTACGGCAGTTAAAGCGTTTATGCCTACATTTATAACAAGCTTGCTCCATATTACGGAATCTATGTCTTTTGATACCTTTGTCTCAAAACCCGCTTTAGACAGTATGCCTGCCACCTCTTTTATGGGGCCCAATACCCTGCCGCTTGACAGGCCTATTATCGTTTCACCTTTGCCTGCATGCCTTACATGGCCATCGCCCAGCAAAGTAGCGCCGTGATTAGTCACTCCGGCAATAACCTTTTCTGTGCCAAAATAATCGTTCAGGACCTGGACATTGCCTATGCCGTTCTGCAAAGTCATGACAAATGTATTATCCGAAACCAGGTCCTTGATATCTTTGCACGCATCTTCGGTGGAATAGCTTTTAACGCATAATATTACCAGGTCGCAACGGCCAACTTCTTTTGGATCGGCAGATACATTGACCTGGCAACGCGCCAGGTTGCTCAAACCTTCTATTTTTATTCCATCCTGCCGTATATGCTTTGCCCTATCAGGAGAACTGTCAATAAGCCAGATCTCTTCCTTTGTCCGTGCTTTAAGCGATCCTGCTATGAGGCAACCGAGGGCGCCGGGCCCGATTATCGCTATCTTCATATATCTACCTCAGGGTTTATTTTTTCCTCAGCTTCTTTATCTCTTCATCCTTTATAGTGAAACTGTGTATTGCGTCCGGGAATATTCCTTTTTCCACTTCATCTTTATACTTTTTCACTCCGTCGGATATAAGCGCGGATAGTTTCACGTATTGTTTTACGAATTTAGGGACAAACCTGTCAAATAAACCGACCATATCATTGCTTACCAGGACCTGCCCGTCGCAATAAGGCCCTGCGCCTATACCTATGGTAGGTATAGACAATTTTTCCGTGATCAGCTTCGCCACCTTGTCGGGAATGCATTCCAGCACGACACCAAAGCATCCGGCCCTTTCAAGTTTAAGCGCCTGCTCAAGTATTTTATGCGCGCCGGCGGCATCCTTGCCCTGCACTTTAAATCCTCCCAATTTGGTCACAGTCTGAGGCGTAAGTCCCAAATGGCCAAGCACAGGGATGCCGGCATTTACTATGCCGATGACCGCCTCTATGACTTCGTCGCCGCCTTCTAATTTTATGGCATCACATCCTGCTTCTTTAACGAACCTTCCCGCGTTGCGCACGGCTTCTTCTTTCGATACCTGGTAGGACATAAACGGCATGTCCCCTATCAGGAAAGCATTTTTCGTTCCCCGGCGAACTGCCTTGCAGTGATGGATCATTTCATCCATTGTCACCGGCACGGTTGAATCATAACCAAGCACTACCATACCCAATGAATCCCCTACCAGGATAGTGTCAATGCCTGCCCCATCTATAATACGCGCCATCGGATAATCATACGCCGTAAGCATGGTTATCTTCTTGCCTTCCCGTTTTTTATTCTGCAGGTCCGATATTGTTACTTTTTTCAGTTCCATCTGTCTCTCCTCGCTTTCAAAAAGGTCACTTCTTCCTATACGCATCCAGGAATGAATCACAATAAATGTTCTTATTCAGTATCAATTCTGCCGTAATGAGCGCGTCCATAAGGTCCTTGTCCAGAGGGTCAAGTATCGCTGACGTAAGGCCGTTGGCGACCGCCATCGTGAGAAAAGTACGGTTAATAAGGCTGCGCACTTTGGTGCCCTGCGAAACGTTTGACAGGCCTACTATTGTCTGCGGCGCGGGATCGCACAAAAGCCTGAATTCGCGTATCGACTCCAGCACTTCATACCCCTGGGTCTGGGCAACGTTCACAGGCAGCACTATGGGATCCAAATACAGGTCATCGCTGTTTAATCCAAATTCCATGGCTTTTGCCACTATCGCCGCCGCCAGTTCGAGCCTTTTTTCCTTCGAATTAGGGACTCCCGACTTATCCATTGCCAGGCCTATTACCTGCGTA
>JAQUMG010000256.1 GCA_028718265.1 Candidatus Omnitrophota bacterium | reverse complement strand
ACTTATACATAAATCAGGTGGCGGGACGGGATTTTCTTTTTCTAACCTAAGACCGAAAAGCAGCGTTGTAAGATCTACGGGCGGCGTGGCAAGCGGCCCGGTTTCTTTCATGAAAGTTTTTGATGCTGCCACTCAGGCAGTAAAACAGGGCGGTACCCGGCGCGGCGCTAATATGGGTATATTAAATGCAGACCATCCGGATATTCTGGAATTTATTACCTGCAAAGAAAATAATAAGGATATAACAAATTTCAATATTTCCATAATGACTAGCGATGATTTTATGAAGAAAGTCGAAACGAACCAGAGATATTCGCTTATAGACCCCCATACAAAAAAAGTTGTAGAGGAGCTGAATGCCAGGGAAGTGTTTGAGCTTATCGTTAAAATGGCATGGAAAAACGGGGAGCCGGGAATCATATTCGGCGACAAAATAAACAAGGACAATCCCACCCCTAAAGTCGGAATGATAGAGTCCACTAATCCGTGCGGCGAACAGCCTCTTTTGCCTTACGAAAGCTGTAATCTCGGTTCTGTAAATCTTTCGTTTATGGTCAAAAACGGTGATGTCGACTGGGAAAAGATGGCTAAGACCGTAAAGATCGCCGTTCATTTTCTTGATAACGTCATAGATATGAATAAATTCCCGCTGGCTATAATCCGTGAGAAAACGTGCGAAAACAGAAAGATAGGACTGGGCGTTATGGGGTTTGCCGATATGCTGATAAAGCTGGGCATACCGTATGATTCGGACGAGGCCCTGCGAAAAGGGGAAGAAGTAATGAAGTTTATCCTGGAGCACGGTGTCAAGGCTTCGGAAGAACTTGCCGAAAAAAGAGGCGCATTCCCGAATTTCGAAAAAAGCATTTATTATGAAAAGGGCAAACGGCGGTTAAGAAATGCCACTATCACTACAATAGCTCCGGCAGGGACGTTAAGCATAATCGCAAACTGCTCAAGCGGCATAGAGCCGATTTTCGCAGTTTCCTATATAAGAAACGTAATGGACAATAATGAACTGGTAGAGTCGCATCCCTTATTTGTGGAGATGGCGAAAGAAAGAGGATTTTATTCTCCCGAACTCATGAAGAAAATAGCGGCCGAAGGAAGCGTGCAGGCGTTTGAAGAGATACCGGATGACATTAAGCGGTTGTTCCGTACGGCGCTGGAGATATCGCCCGAATATCATATAAAGATGCAGAGCATATTCCAGAAATATACGCATAATGCCGTGTCGAAAACGATAAATTTCCCGAATTCGGCGACTATCGACGATATCAGAAAGACTTATATGCTCGCTTATCAAAGCGGTTGTAAAGGCCTGACCATTTATAGGGATAAAAGCAGGGACGAGCAGGTCCTTAATATAGGAAAGGTCAATAAAGAAAAGACTCCGGCATCTGAAAAGGGCGCGGGCACAAATTTAAAACCTAAACCTCGCGCGACGGTTACTCACGGGACTACTACCAAGATAAGTACTGGTTGCGGTAATTTGTACGTCACAATTAATAATGACAGCCTGGGTAACCCATTCGAAGTCTTTATGCAGATGGGAAAAGCCGGCGGGTGCGCCATGAGTCAGCTGGAAGCCATGGGGCGATTGGTTTCGCTGGCACTGCGAAGCGGAGTAAATGTAAATTCGATAGTGGACCAGCTGAGGGGCATAAGATGCCCCTCGCCAAGCTGGGAAAAAGGCGGCGGCAGGATATTTTCCTGCAGCGACGCAATAGCGCGCGCGATAGAGCGGCGCATGTCCGAACATAAGGAACTGGAAAAAGATATACTCAAAGAAAAACCCGCAGCAGAAGAACCCGGATCGGTAGATTTCTCGCTCGGCACGGGAGAGTCTTCCGAAAAGGACAGCACTATTTCCACCAAGACCAAAGGTAAGGTAGGCAGTGTCGTAGGCGTCTGCCCCGAATGCGGCGGAGCGTTGAGGCACGCCGAGGGCTGCCAGGTTTGCGGAGCGTGCGGTTACTCTAAATGCTAAGATGAAGATAAAAAGAGCTCTTATAAGTGTTTCGGATAAGACAAACCTCGAAAAGCTGGTTAACGTTCTCGATGAAATGAGCGTGGAGATACTTTCTACGGGAGGCACGGCCAGGTTTATACGCGGCCTCGGCGTAAAAGTAACAGAAGTTTCAGATTACACTGGTTTTCCGGAAATAATGGACGGCAGGGTTAAGACGCTTCATCCGAAAATACACGGTGCATTATTAGCTTTGCGCGATAACGACGAGCATATGGCTCAGGCCAAGAAGCACGGTATTGTGCCCATAGACATGATCGTTGTAAATTTGTATCCTTTTGCACAGGTAATATCGAAAAAAGATGTCAAGTTCGAAGAGGCGGTAGAAAACATAGATATCGGCGGCCCTTCGATGCTTAGGAGCGCTTCCAAAAACTTTAAAAGCGTGGCAGTCTTATCGGATCCGGCAGTTTATGATGCTGTTATAGATGAGCTCAGGAAGAGCAGAGGCTCTTTAGGCGAAAAGACGCTTTTTAAACTCGCCGAAGATACTTTTAAGAGGACCTCCGAGTACGATTTACTGATATCCGGATATTTAAATAGCCTTCATGAGGACCCCTCCGATTCGGAACACACCTCTTTCCCGGAAAACATGAACCTGGGATTTAAAAAAGCGCAAGATCTCCGTTACGGAGAA
>JAQUMG010000255.1 GCA_028718265.1 Candidatus Omnitrophota bacterium | reverse complement strand
CAACAGGCAATCCGCTCAAAAGATGCTGAAAATCACTGACCCGATAGCGGCGAAAATGTCCCAACGACTTATCCCAATCGCCCATCAAATACGGACAGGCCGGCACGCTTATTACGATAATACCGGATACTTCGGAAATCCTGACTAATTCTTCCAAAGCTTTACGGTCGTCTTTTATATGCTCTAGGACATCCAAAGCAGTAACCACCTTAGCGCAGTTGTCCTTTAAGGGCAGAGAAAGTATGTTGCCCGAAATAATATACTTTCTATTGTATTCGCGCGCGATATCCAGTCCTAAAGAAGAAGTTTCAACCCCGAAAGACCGGCACACCTGCCGCATCGCTTCGACAAGCATACCGGTCCCACAGCCAATGTCAATTAAGCGATCTGACGGCTTCAACGTAAGCAAACGGTTTATCCATAATTTCACGATAGCGCGTTTGCCGCGATAGAACCAGTGCTCCTTTTCAAGAGCAGCCAATTTAATATATTCTTCGTTGTTCAGGTATGTATCCTCAAGTATTTCTAATAGCGTTCCTCAATTGATAAAGATTTCTCGTTTGGCTTGCGAGAAATCTTAGTAGCAACGATATAAAGCGGGCGTTGTTTTACCTCGTCAAAGATACGTGCCAGGTATTCTCCGATAATACCGTTGCTGACTAAAAGGACACCTCCGATAAAAAGTAAAGAAACCGCCGTTGTCGAAAATCCGCTGACTACATTGATGTTAAACAGCCTTAAGAAGATAAGCACGACGGCATAAAGGAAACATATTGCGCTGACAAAAAGCCCAAGAAATAAACTAATCTTCAGCGGTTTTGAACTAAAACTAAAAATTGCATCCAACCCGTAGTTAATAAGTCTTAACAAAGATTGCCTTGGATAACCTTGTGCCCTTTTCGCCCGGTCATAAAATATCTTAGTCGTGTTAAATCCCACCCAAGCGCGAAGCCCCGGAATAAAACGGCAGTGTTCATTGAACAATAAAATATTTTTAACAACCGTTTTATCCATCAATCCAAAAACCCCCGAATTTATGGATATAGGCATGTCGCATAAAAAATCAAATATTTTATAAAACGCGTTAAAAAGTAACTTTCGTAAATAACCTTCATCCCGGGAATTCCTTTCCGCTAATACAACCTTATAGCCCTTCTCCCATTCTCTAAGCATTCTCGGAATAAGCTCGGGGGGGTCCTGCAAATCGGAATCCATTATAACCACCGCATCACCAGAAGCTTCTTTCAGTCCGGCAGTGACTGCCTGCTGATGGCCGAAATTCCTTGATAACGAAAGTATGCTGACGCTGGAATTAATCTCAGCCCATTTCATCAGCAAGGTCATTGTTTTATCTTTACTCCCGTCATCAACAAAAATAACTTCATAACTATATGCTTTCTCATCTTTAAGCATCCGCTCCAGCCGCTCTTTAAGCAAAGGAATGACACCTTCTTCATTGAACACCGGGATAATAATGGATAATTTCATAGTATCTCTCCTCGGATATTTTTTCGTTTTTTAAAATCTTCAACCTTTCTAAAAATTCTGTTCATATAATTAATTAAAACGAAATATTCGTTAATCGTGCGGATAATATGGATTTTACTTGCTCCTTTTTTCTTACCGTAGTTATACACAAACGGGACTTCTGCGATTCGATTCGTAAAAAGCGCCAATTTAATCAGAAGCTCGGCGTTCGCCACAAAACCTTTAGACTGAATAAGCCCAAAGGGGCCGAAGTATCGGGATGCTTTCTTAAGAATTCCCGCACGGTAAGCACGGAAAAAAATAGTATAGTCGTGTACACTGGCGAGAGGGAAAAATACCCGCATCAACCAATTGGCGCAATGGCTAAACACAAGCCTGGGCAGCGGGAAATTAACATGCCTGCCACCCGGAAGATACCGCGAAGCCACAACGATATCCGCCTCACCACTGGTAATGCGCTTCGCCATTGGCAAAATCAATTCCTGCTCGCTAGTCTGGTCACTTTCCATAATAACAATCACATCGTCCTCGGCCGCGCCTTTGAGCGCCTCATAAATACCCGCGGAAAAAACAGCGCCTACATTCATATTCATTATCGAGCCGGTAATGACAAGATCATCATTGCGTAACTCTTGAAGAAGCTCCAGTGAGCCGTCATTAGAACCATCATCAACCGCCACTATGCGGTAAGCCCTGCCCGCCATGGCTCGGCGTATACCGGCGATCAATCCGGACAGATTCTCCTTTTCATTATATATTGGAAAAACAAAATGAATCATCGCGCTTCCTTTCGATATACCTGCCAGTATTTACTGTAAAACCCTGTATTCCATCCCTTCATGCCAGCCGTATCCAATGCGCCAAACCGGGGTGAATAAACAAAATATTGCGAGCCATTCAAACGCGCCGTTTCAAAGTTCTGAACGTACTTAAAATCTTTCAGCCCAAGGGCCCACCAACGATCTGCAAGGCCAGGGATGGCCGTTGAAGCTTCCATGGCATTGCAAGCGACTAATACTTGCCTCGTAGCTGATTGAAAATCATCATTGCCTTTAACCCATTGCCAAAGGTTCTGCGTATCATAATGATAGGTTGCCTCGCGATTGAGGGCGTATGTGCACACAAAAAGATTTAATGCGCAGGCACAGGCGGCTAAGAGGATGTTCATTTTAAGTTGAAGTTTCTCAAGGCGGCG
>JAQUMG010000254.1 GCA_028718265.1 Candidatus Omnitrophota bacterium | reverse complement strand
CACTATTCCAATGATATAATTTAACAAGGCTTTCATTTATGCCCGCAGGAGTATATGGAATTTCAACGGTTATATTACCTGACGATGTTGCATTTGTTGAAATGTTATAATAACTTCCTGCGTCCTGGAAAGTATGAGGTCCGCCTCCCAAGGAATTTGTCGATGATACAATAACAGATGTATCCCCTTCACTAACCGTTTGAGAGAAGACTACTTTAACATTATTTAGGGTAACATTCACATTTGTTCCAACAACAGTATTAAAAGTTGTTGCTGGTTTTGAAATAATCGTAGAGTTTATATTACCAGTATTGTCAACGGTTTGAAGTTTTATTGTATTAGTGGTCCCTGGACTAAATTGTGTAAAATTATAATAATTATTAGTTTGGTTTGGTTGAAGCGTATCATTAATTTTTACAATGGTGTAATTAAAATTTCCGGTCGTTGGATTGGTCCACGTCCAATTTATCCATGTTGCTCCTCTTGTATAAGTAACATCTAAGACTGGTGGCGGTCCCTGGGAAGGAAGGACATTCCATGTCCACGTTGCTGGTGAAGCAGATGTCCCATTAGCATTATAAGCCGTTGCTGTGACAATATAATTATTTCCTATAGCCTGTGTGGCATTTGATATATATTCCGATTTTGCCCCCGCAGAAACTGAAAGATTTTGAACTTCCAAACTACCAATTTTCCAGCTTACATTGGCTGTTTGATTGACTGTAATATTAAAATTTTGTGAAAATCCAAAAATTGAATTTACAGGTGATGAGGAGGGATTGGGACTTGATAGCCCAGGGGGAAACGGAGAAGTTGGCATACTGACAGTGACAGTTCTTGTAGAAGAAGTGGTCCAATTTGTGCCATTGATATCACTTGCATTAACATAAAACGTATAAATCTGATTCGTTACAGACTTATTTTTATAAAATTGTGTTCCTGATCCATCCATTGGTTCAAAAATACCATTCCAATTTAGTTTCGCTGATCCTGGTGAACCTAAAGTTACACTAATATTAATAAAATTGGAATTAATTGTGCCATTGTCTGGCGTTGGTGGAGAAACAAACGTTATACTCTGAGGCGCTGCCATTACTATCAAAATTGCACCTATCATCAATAAAGCCACTATTGCTATTCCTTGTAAATATCTCTTGATTGCCATATTTTTTATCCCCTCGATAATATTTTAATTATTCTCAATCTTCAACCGCCTGTCATACCATAAAATCCATCTAATAACAGACGTGTGGTCATAAGAACTCATTATATAAATAATTTCTGCGACATATTGCAACCCTGGGCAGTTTATTCTTTCCATTCAATGATGCCTGCATCAACCTGTGTTCTTGGTATCTTTCAATCGCAGGAGGCTTAATACCTCGTCTAAAAATGACTTTTCTTCCTTCTTGATAGCAGAATTGCGATATTCAAGGAGCTTTTCCAGTTTTTTCTTGGTGACAGGCAAATAGCCATTGAAATAGTTATTTTCTTTCAACAGGTCTTTATTTTGGAGGTCGTCCTGTATTTTTTCAAAAATAGCATTTTCCCAGATGAAATACATATTATATTTCTCAAGCATTTCTCTTCTTACCTTATCCTGGGTATTTTCAATCGTCGTAAAAACACCCTTATGGTAAAAGGACTCAAGGGATTCCTGGTCATTATCGAGCAAAAAGAAACGGACGGTGGAAGGGGAATTAGCCAGGGCGTACTCAAGATAATCCTGATCAAGATGGGATTCACTATCGATTTTCTCCAAAGATCGGATCAGGTCTTCACAAAATATCTTTACATTTTTCCTGTAATATCCTGTTTTCATCAGTTTTAACAATTCCTTCGCATCCAGGATATAGACAATTCTCTGGAAAGTTAAAAGATCACTCTTAAATTTTATTAGATTGAAGTTCTTTTTGCTGCTTTCCTCCGAACGCTCAAAATCAAGTAAACCCTTTTTATTCAGGAACTCAAGATTCTTATAACTCAATTTCTTGTTTTTTGTTATCTCAGAAATTGTAACCCCGTTGTTTTTTGCAATTAACAGTATTAAGGTCTTTAATGTTGTTGGGGGTTTGGTTTTCGCGGCCATTTATTATTATGATGATTAGCATTGGACTTAAATTTAATTGTCTGGTTTTTCGGTAGTGTTTTGCGACCAGAAAAAAAAACGAAATTGGGATTTAATCAGTGTACAACTGACAGGATTTACATGATTAACAGGATGCACACGATTGGCTCGTATCCTTTCGATCATGTTCATCCTTTCTTAAAATTTACATACTCCTGACCCATACATTATATAAGCAATTCATGCTAAATGTGCCATTCCATGCTTACAAAGATCATCACCGAAGGTACGACAAATATCGAAGTACCCGTGCCTGATGAAAATTCAAGTTTCCCGCCTTCATCAGTAGCAGTATTCTATAATCCTGCAATGAAAACAAACAGGGATGTGGCGGTGGCTGCGATCACATGTTTTTCAAAAAATGATCCCGGATACACATATCTTGATGCCCTCTCAGCATCGGGGATACGAGGCCTGCGCATCGCAAATGAAGTGGGTCTAAATACCACAATGAGCGATTGGGAAGGAAATTCCGTTGAGTTAATAAAAAGAAACATCAGCCTTAACAACCTCACGAATTGTACAGCCTTAAAAAGGAATGCAAATGTCGTGATGCTGGATGGAAGCTT
>JAQUMG010000253.1 GCA_028718265.1 Candidatus Omnitrophota bacterium | reverse complement strand
CTAAAAGCCAAATCGCAACCTTGCCTTTGTTCCATTCTCCGGGTAACCGGACTTCTAAAACTTTTTTGCCAAAGGTAATCTTTACTTGTCCCTTGACGCGGGGAATTATTACGGTTTCATGAAAGATCGCTTTGACCAAAGGTATATTTTTCTTATCCACCCGCCGGTAATGAAGGCTTAATGATAAACCTTTATCTTCGATGAGCACGCCCTTGACCGAAGCAAGTTTATCCCAAAGTGTACTTTTTATCCGTTCTATGGTTTTTCGATACCGCGCGGGTATTGCGTTACGAAATTTTATTTTTGGCCCCTCCAGCTCAAAACCATGATTGCCGGCATAAATAATATTATTCAACCCCACAAGGCTGCGTATATCTTTTAACGCCCTGCCGCTTATGATGGCTACCGTGCAACCCCGTTGTCGGGCCGACGCTTTAAGGATTTCTTTTGTTTCTGCGGGAATAACGGCTTTCGCCGGAGTTTGCGCTATGGGTGCCAGGGTACCGTCATAATCC
The DNA here is from genome assembly GCA_028718265.1 of Candidatus Omnitrophota bacterium. Next base: position 2,190 of record JAQUMG010000253.1, on the reverse strand, counting down.
GTGAATATAAATATATTTTTCCCTTTTAATGTTTCTTTGAGCGTTTTCCATTCGGCAAACAGGTGTCGCATAGAGCGAAAATTTTTTAATTTTTTAGGTTTTCTTTAATGCCGTCAATTCAGTAATAATGTTACCGGCCCATTTATAGATATTGTTCTCGCTGACAACTTTGCGCATGTTTTCCATGCGCCTCTGTTTTTCCTTAATCGGCATTTCTATTGCCGTTTTAATGGCCTCAGCAAATTCTTCTATGGAATAAGGATTAACCTGGATGGCGTCGGTGAGCTCCCTGGCAGCGCCGGTAAAACAGCTCAATATAAGCGCGCCGCTTAAATCGCGTTTTGCAGCGATATATTCCTTCGCTACCAGGTTCATCCCATCATGTAAAGAGCTTACGATACAAAGATCGCCAAGCGTATAATACGGCCTGATTTCTTCCTGGGAAAAATGTTTCTTTAAATATACTATCGGCTTCCAGGCGCCATCTGAATGCTTCCAGTTCCTGTTTTCTACCAACTCGTCTATCTCTGCGATAAGCTCATGGTACCGTTTTATGTGGGTCCTGCTGGGCGCGGCCAGCTGGACAAAGACAAATTTTTTCTTATATTGGGGATATTTTTCCAAAAATCTGTCGATTGCCAATATGCGCTCAACGATACCTTTGGTGTAATCGATTCTATCGACGCCCACCGCTACTATTTTTCCTTCCAGCCCGAACTCTTTGCGGATCTCAAGCGTGGCGCTGTCGTGCTCTTTAGGAACATTGCTGTTCATGAATCCGTCTATGCTTATGGGAAACGATCTGATGAACGTTTCCTTGTTTGCCCGCACCACGCTGAACTTTTCTGTATCGACCCGGCATTCAATTAATCTGTTAGCCGTATCAAGAAAATTATTACAATGGAATTGGACATGGAACCCGATTAAATCGCAGGCAAGCATCCCTTCCAAAATTTCTTTCTGATAAGGACATATCGAAAACACTTCAGGATTCAACCAGGGGATGTGCCAGAACAAAGCAACGGTCGCATCGGGCCTTTTTTCTTTTATCATTGCGGCAAGCAAAGTAAAGTGGTAGTCCTGGATAAAAACAAAAGGATTTTTTGCAGGTAATTCCTCCAGAACGGCATTGGCAAATTTTTGATTTACTTTTTTATATATCTGCCAGTCAGTTTCCCGAAATACCGGGCGCGTATGCGTGACATGGCATAAGGGCCACAGCCCTTCATTGGAAAACCCATAATAGTAACCGTCTTCTTCCTCTTTGGTCAACCAGACTCTTTTTAATATATAACGGTTATCCTCAGGAGGCACGCCCAGCTTGTTTTTAGAATTTACGAATTTCTTATCGGCGTTACCGGCACCATGCGCGATCCAGGTCCCGCCGCAGGCATGCAATATGGGGTCTATGGCGGTGACAACGCCTGAAGCAGGACGGATACAGCGCGTTGTGCCGCTTGCCTCATCCGTCACGTGCATAAAGGGTTCTCTGTTTGAAACCACAAAGAGAGCATTGTCCCCGAGTTTTGCGTGAATAAGATCTTTGAGCTTTGCCTCTGTCCATACTTCATCTTTCTGGAGGCGCGCGTGCGCTTCTTCCGACACCGCTCTTCGCGCAACCCTTAAAGATAATGCCACCTGCTCTACTTCGGAAGCAAGTTTACCAAGCTCTCCTTTTTCTTTAATGGGACGTAAGTTATCGGTTTCGCCCCGTTGAAAATGCTGGAACCACATGGTGAGACGCTGTACGGGTAAGATAAAAATTTGCCTTTGCACCAGAAAGGAGATGAACGCTATGAGTACCACCAGGACAATCAACGTGATACTGATGCGTTTCCATAATTCGGTCAATATGGTAAACATGTACGAGGTGTCATACACCACTTCCACCAGCCCTAATACATTATCTTCATCATCTAAGATCGGTAAAATATAACTGTAGACGGAGTATTCTTTGAATGTCTCCAGGGCCCCGCGGGGAGCCTTTGTGTTTACGATATCCGCAAAATACGGCTTATCTTTTTGCTTCCAATCGGCAATACGCTCGGTGATGGCTAAAACCTGGCCGGTTTTGTCGTACACAACGCATCCCTGCAAACGTTCTCTTTTCTGGAATTTCTCTACGAGCCGGTTCGCCACTCTTAAATCATTATTGACCAGCGCATATCGCGCCGCGAGATCCACGCTCTC
>JAQUMG010000252.1 GCA_028718265.1 Candidatus Omnitrophota bacterium | reverse complement strand
GGGTAATACATAGGTGCGATAAGCGATTTTACATGTTTTTCATTTCAGGCAATAAAACAGATTACGACCGTAGACGGCGGCATTTTAACGTGCAAAGACAGCGGTGCCTACAAGCGCGGAAAGCTGTTACGATGGTACGGTATAGACAGGACTTTTACCGGCGATATATACTGGAAATTCAAAGTCGAAGAAGCCGGTTTCAAATATCACATGAATGACGTTACGGCCACCATGCTTTCTATCCAGCTTGACGATTTGGGCAAGGTGAACTCAAGGCGGAGAGCAATAGTCGAGCGGTACCGGGCGGCGCTGAACAGCGTCTCCGGACTGACGATGCTCGAGAAAAAAACGGACAGAGAAAGCGGAAACTGGCTCTTTACGGTACTCGTAGACCGGCGTGAAGATTTTGTTAAGATGATGAAGGCAAGCGGCATAGAAACACACATGGTACACGTGCGCTGCGATGTATACCCTATATTCGGCGGAAAGCGGCTTAATCTTCCTGCCATGAACGAAGTTGAACCGAAATATGTTTCAATTCCTTTGCATCAGGGCCTTTCCGACGAGGAAGCGGACACGGTGATAAGAACCATTAAGAAGGGTTGGTAATCCGGCAATGCGCTGTGATATCGTCATACCGGTCTGGAATATGAAAGCGCTTACGGAACAATGCGTAGACAGCATAATAAGTCACACCAATTTTCCGTATCGCCTGATAATGGTAGATAATGCCAGTAATGAGGAAACGCGTACTTATCTGGAGAACCTGACAAAGCGAAAAGATATTAACGTCCGCCTCATACGCAATGAAGAGAATCTGGGCAATTCAAAAGCGGCGAATCAGGGTATGCGGGCCTCAGACGCGGAATATGTATGCATACTGGACAACGATACTCTTGTAATGGAAAATTGGCTGACAGAGATGATCAATGCAGCTGAAAGTGACGAAAAGATAGGTGTGGTCAATCCGATTAGTAATTATGGCGCGGGGAGGCCGTTTGGCAGGAAATGGGAAGATGCAGCGGAGGAGATATATCAAAAAGGCAGGGGTAAATACATAGAGACTGCCGCCGCAATAGGGTTTTGTTTTCTTATAAAGAAAAAAGTTATAAATGATATAGGAGTATGGTCGGAAGGTTACGGGCCGGGGTACTTCGAAGACACGGAGTACTCCATAAGAGCCATAAGAAAAGGATATAAGGTAGTGATAGCCCAGGGCGCCTACGTGGTTCACCTGGAGCATTCTTCCTTCAAAAAGACCGGATTTTTTGACGAACTTTTTGCAAAAAATCAGAAGCTTTTTTACGACGAGTTCGGCAAATCCAGGAGGTTACTTTATATTCTTACCGGCGATAAGACGCTGGGCTTGGATAAAAATGCGTACGAAAATGCTCAAAACAGGAACTGGATATGGGTATTTTTGCAAAAGGGTTCCCATATAGACTTGCCCAATCACGCGTACATAAAACTATTTTATCTGAGTAAACCCTTCTTCGAGGAAAATTGTATTTTTCGCGTCCTCGGGAGAAAAAAGAAGTTCGATGCCATATATAGCGACTCACCGTCTCTGGTCAGAAAGCTGAATAGTTTGAAAACGTTGCACACGGCAGAAGTGGTATACAGTTAAAGAGAGGCATTATGAAGATAGGGGTAGTAGGTGCTGGTTATGTCGGTCTCGTTACGGCGGCATGTTTCGCCGATCTGGGAAACGACGTAATATGCGTCGATGTAAATAAAGAAAAGATAGAATCCCTGAAAAAAGGTGAGATACCTATTTATGAGCCTAAATTGGAAGGGATAGTACGGGACGGATTGCGCGAGGGCAGACTTAGTTTTACGACAAATTTAGCTACTGCGGTTAAAAAGTCCCAGGTAATATTCATAGCCGTAGGGACGCCGCCAAAAGAAAACGGCGAAGCAGATTTATCGCACATAGAAGAAGTTTCACGGCGAATAGCCGAAATCATACCTTCTTACAGGCTTATTGTGGAAAAAAGCACCGTACCGGTCCACACGGGAAAGAGGATAGAGGAGATCATAAGGACAAATAATAAAAGAAAGATAAAATTCGATGTTGCGTCGAACCCCGAATTTTTACGAGAAGGCCAGGCCGTCGAAGATTTTATGCATCCCAATCGGATTGTATTAGGCGTCAGGTCCGAAAAGGCAAAACGTATACTTACCGAATTGTATGACGTACTTAAAGCGCCGATTTTGGTTACGGATATCGAAAGCGCAGAATTAATCAAACACGCCTCCAATTCCTTTTTGGCGACCAAGATATCTTTCATAAATTCCTGCAGTAATATATGCGAAAAATGCGGAGCCAATATATTTGATGTGGCACAAGGTATGGGCTTAGACAGGCGTATAGGCAAAGAATTTCTAAACGCCGGCATAGGTTTTGGCGGCTCCTGTTTTCCCAAGGACCTTGACGCATTTATAAGCATATCGGGAAACCTGGGCTGTGAATTCGGCATATTGAAAGAAGTCAAAAAAGTGAATGAGCAGCAGAAGGCACTTTTTATTGAGAAGATAAGAAACGCATTAAGCACCTTACGCGGCAAGACCGTAGGGGTGCTGGGCCTGTCCTTCAAGCCGGACACCGATGATATGAGGTGTGCGCCTTCCGTAGATATAATAAACACATTGAAAAGCGAAGGTGCCAAAATAAAGGCTTTCGATCCTAAGGCGATGGATAATGCCGGAAAGATAATC
>JAQUMG010000251.1 GCA_028718265.1 Candidatus Omnitrophota bacterium | reverse complement strand
GGATAGGGAAGTCAAACAATAAATTTTTTCCTATACACTAAGCACTATTCACTATCCACTTTTTTACTTCCTGTCAAAATACGGATTCTTTCCAGTCGCGCTTAAAGGTATCCCTAGCGCCTGCTTCACATCCCTGCCGAAAAGTTCCAGATCAAGGCATGCTCTTCCTATGGAATACATGAGGCGGTTGTCGATCCGGAACCTGTTCGCCATCTCTGCGGCGGAGCTTACGGCTATACCCAGGTCGATGGAATTATAGGCGCAGACGCCTTTTGTCTTCTTCAGTTCTTCGCACGTTTTGTATCCGCAGAATCCGCAGTTGAGGCCGGCAGGGTTCGATCTTACTCCGATGGCGATGATGGCGTGGGAAGCGGAGACAGAATTTGCGTCGCGTTCAAAACTTGGTCTTTCTTCGCGTTTTGATATCGTCTTCATAGTCTCCACCAGGGATCTCCTGGTCTTTTCATCCTTGACCGCAAATATCTCGATATTATCCTGGCCCCTGGTCTTCGGCGCGGTCCTTGCCGCTGCGGCCATGTGACCGGCAGTCATAAGGACGGCCTCTTTCTCAAGTTCTATAGATCTCTTCATAAACTCTCCTTTTTAAGGTATTATAGCACTTTTATTTAGATTGATAATAGGATATATTCTATGTATAATATAGTGCTAACGTTATGCGAAATTGCCTTATTGCAATTTTTATATCATCATTTTTCCTTTCCACGGCATACGGTGCCGGTCTGGGCGAATTGATGGAGATCGCCAGGGCGCAAAAAGACGCCCAAAAGACTTACGCCGACGAGACCAAGGCCTTTAAGCGCGTCAAGGCCGCTATCGACAGCGGCGCGATCAAGAAAGGGCTGTCCGAGAAAGAGGTGCAAAACCGCTATGGCGAACCGGTCGTTAATATAGCCGATTCCGCTACCGGCCGGGAAAAATGGATCTATAAACCCGCCGAAGCTTCATTCTTTTCAGGTATAAAGATATATCTATTTTTTGACAAAGATAAGAATCTTGATGAAATAAAAGTGGTAGAACAATGATCGAGAAAAATATCGAAAAACAGCTGAGTCTTATAAGGCGCGGCACGGTCGAGGTAATCCAGTCCGACGAGCTGAAAAAGAAACTTGAGCGGTCGATAAAGACAAATTCGCCGCTCGTGGTAAAAGCGGGTTTCGATCCCACCGCGCCCGATATCCACCTCGGTCATACGGTATTATTGAGGAAGATGAGGCACTTCCAGGACCTGGGACACAAAGTTGTCTTTTTGATCGGCGACCATACTGCTATGATCGGCGACCCCTCCGGCGTTTCCAAAACGCGCCCCCAGCTTACCAGGAAAGAAGTCGAAGACAATGCTAAGACTTATGAACGCCAGATCTCCAGGGTGCTTGATCCTGAGAGGCTTCAGATACGGTTTAACAGCGAATGGCTCGGCAAGATGGATGTCGTCAGGATAGGCGAACTTATGGCGCGTTACTCGGTCCAGAGGATGCTTGAACGCGATGACTTTCAGGAGCGTTACAAACAGCAGAAGAATATTACGATGCTTGAGTTCCTGTATCCGCTTTTGCAGGGATACGACTCTGTTGCGCTCAGGGCCGATGTGGAACTTGGCGGGAACGATCAAAGGTTCAACCTGCTCGTCGGCCGCAATATCCAGGGCGCATATGGCCAGGAGGCGCAGGTTGTTATCACCATGCCGCTCCTGGAAGGGCTGGACGGCGTCAATAAAATGTCTAAATCACTCGGCAATTACGTCGGCATAAACGAAAGCGCCAAGGAGATGTTCGGCAAGCTGATGTCAGTTTCGGATGACCTGATGTATAAATATTATGAGCTGTTGACCGACGAGGATATCGCCGATATCAGGTCTGGTGTGGCGAGCGGTAAACTGCACCCGAAGGCCGCGAAGGTAAACCTGGCGAAGATAATAGTCGGCCAGTATCATTCCAAAGCGGATGCCGATCGCCAGGCTGAAGAATTCGACCGCGCTTTCAAGGACAAGGGCTTTCCGCAGGATCTCCCGCTTCAGGAAATTTCGCTGGGAGATAAGCCGACTATCTTGGCCCTTCTCGTCGACGGGACCAAGGTCCTGGCAAGCAGGTCAGAGGCAAAGCGCAAGATCCAGGAGAGCGCCGTCGAGGTAGACGGGGCCAGGGTAAGTGATATTAATTTAGCCCTTGCCACGGGCAGGGAATATAAGGTAAGGGTGGGTAAGAAGTTTATCAGGGTGTTATTAAAAACATAAGGAGGGTGTATGTTTTCTCAACTGCAGATAACATTTAAAGACATAGTGCCGTGGCTTGTCGTAGCAAACGTTGTTATTTCGGTTTTACTTTTAGGATTGCCGGATCTTCTTATGAGGGTCAATGAGAAGGTGGCAAAATGGATATCGACCGAGCGGATAGACACGGCGTTGAACAGGGAACGGAATATAGATCTGGCCATTATAAAACTACGCAAGGTCATCGGCTATGCAAGCGTTATCGTAGCCGTAGTACTCGCTTTTATGTATTTCAGAATGTAGCGCCTGCAGCATGCGAAAAATTTTAAAAAAACTGTTGACAAAGTTTGGCCATATGATATATTGATATACACTAAGATCCTGCCTTGCAGCCCTAGATCAGGCTGGAAAACAGCGTCTTACAAAGGAGAAGGTATTGATCACTTCACCTTGAAAATTTCGGAATAAATTAGCTAGCTAGAGGATGTAATAAGCGTCGTCTCGACGCTT
>JAQUMG010000250.1 GCA_028718265.1 Candidatus Omnitrophota bacterium | reverse complement strand
AGCGGACGGTTATGCTTGAAAGGATCGCCGAAGTAGATGATCTGATCATGGAAGATTATCTGCACGGCAAAGAAATCTCCGTCGCTAATTTAAAGGCGGCTATCAGAAAGGGAGTTATCGCGAATAAATTCGTTCCGGTACTTTGCGGTTCTTCTTTTAAGAATAAAGGGGTGCAGCTGGTATTGGACGCTGTCAAAGACTATCTTCCTTCTCCGATTGATGTACCTTCGATTAAAGGGACAAATCCGGAGACAGGAGAATTCGAAGAGATAAAAGTTTCGGAAAAAGCGCCTTTTTGCGCGCTCTGTTTTAAGGTAGCCACCGACCCTTATGTCGGTAAAATATATTATATCCGCGTATATTCCGGAGTCTTGACTTCGGGTTCCTATATTTATAACGCCTCCAAAAGAGAGCGGGAGAGAGTTACTAAGATCGTCAAGATGCATGCTAATCGGCAGGAAGTAGTGGAGAGTATTTCTTGCGGCGAGATCGCCGCTGCCGTAGGGTTAAAAGATACAAAGACCGGAGATACTCTTTGCACCGAAAACAACATGATCCTGATCGAGGCAATGCGTTTCCCTGAACCGGTTATTCAGCAGGCAATTGAGCCGACGTCAAAAGACGCTCAGGAAAAATTGGGTTTAGCTTTGCATAAACTTGAAGATGAGGACCCTTCTTTTCGCGTCAGTTATAATCAAGAGACAGGGCAGACCCTTATTGCCGGTATGGGGCAGTTGCATTTGGAAATCATAATCGACAGGATTTTACGCGAGTTCAATGTGGCGGCCCAGGTAGGCCAGCCTCAGGTAGCTTACCGTGAAACAATGCGCAAAAAGGTCAGGTCCGTCGGAAAGTTTATCAGTCAATCCGGAGGCCGCGGTCAATACGGCCATTGTGTTATAGAGATGGGCCCGCAAGAGACCCCCGGAACAGGCATCACCTTTGAAGATAAAATCAAAAGCGGCGCCATACCGCGCGAATATATCCCCGCGGTAAAACAGGGTGTTTTTGGCGCGGCAAAATCAGGCGCGTTAGCAGGGTATCCTGTTACCGATGTCCATGTTGTTTTAGTCGACGGTTCTTTTCATGAAGTAGACTCTTCGGAATTGGCGTTTCAAATGGCAGGTTCCCTGGCATTTAACGACGGATTAAAAAGCGGCCATCCCGTTTTATTGGAACCGATCATGGATATGGAAGTAATCGTTCCTGAAGAATTTATGGGGCAGGTCATCGGAGACTTAAGTTCCCGACGGGCAAAAATAATTTCACTTGCGCAGCGCCTTAACTTACGCACCATCAGGGCGAACATTCCGCTAGCCGAAGTTTTTAATTATGCGACTATAATAAGATCCTTGACACAAGGCCGCGCATCCTATACAATGGAGCCTTCGTTTTATAGCGAAGTGCCTGCACATATAGCAGAAAAAATTGTTACTGGCTTCGCAGCTACTGGTTCGACCAGAAAAAGTTTTCGTTAAAAAATAGGAACGCTTCGATTCGAAGCGTCCAGAGCAAGCGAAGCGAATCATAAGGAGGAGATATGGCTAAAGATAAATTTGTAAGGAGTAAACCACACGTAAATATCGGAACCATCGGGCACATCGATCACGGCAAAACTACATTGACTGCCGCTATCGTCAATATTTCGGCTAAGCTGGGCAAGGCAACCGCAAAGGCTTATGCTGATATTGCTAAAGGCGGAACAGTAAGAGATGATACCAAGACCGTTACTATTTCTGTTGCCCACGTCGAGTATGAGTCGGACGCGCGCCATTACGCGCATATCGACTGCCCCGGCCACGCTGATTACATCAAGAACATGATCACGGGCGCGGCCCAGATGGATGGCGCAATCCTGGTAGTTTCGGCTGCTGACGGCCCTATGCCTCAGACAAGAGAGCATATTCTTTTAGCCAGACAGGTCAACGTGCCTTCTATGGTCGTATTTTTAAACAAAGTAGATTTAGTCACTGATAATGAGCTTCTGGACCTGGTTGAAATGGAAGTCAGGGAATTGCTTACCAAATACGGATATCCCGGAGATAAAACCCCGATTATCCGCGGTAGCGCTTCCAAGGCTTTAGCTTCCGCAAATGATCCTACCAGCGCCGATTGCAAGCCGATTATGGACCTGATCAAGGCCTGCGATGATTTTATTCCTTTGCCTGTAAGAGACCTGGATAAACCGCTTTTGATGGCTGTTGAAGACGTATTCAGCATCGAAGGTAGAGGAACAGTCGCCACCGGAAGGATCGAACGCGGCAAGGTAAAACTGAGCGAAGAAGTTGAAATTATAGGTTTAAGGCCGGAAGTAAAGAAATCAGTAGTTACCGGGATAGAGATGTTCCGTAAGCTTCTTGATGAAGGGCAAGCCGGAGACAATGTCGGCCTTCTCTTAAGAGGCGTTGAAAAGAACGATATCGAACGCGGTATGGTTATCGCTGCTCCGAAATCGATCACTCCTCATACCAAATTCAAGGCTCAAGTATATATCCTGACCAAAGAAGAAGGCGGAAGGCATACGCCTTTCTTTAAAGGTTACAGGCCGCAATTCTATTTCCGCACTACCGATGTTACCGGAAACGTTACTTTGGCAACCGGCGTGGAAATGGTTATGCCCGGCGACAATGTTACTTTTGAAGTAGAGTTGATCACACCTATCGCTATGGAAAAGGAATCGCGTTTCGCTATCCGCGAAGGCGGCCACACCGTAGGCGCAGGCGTAGTTACGGAGATTATCGCTTAAGAATA
>JAQUMG010000249.1 GCA_028718265.1 Candidatus Omnitrophota bacterium | reverse complement strand
TTTTTGTTCCGAAATAAGATACTACTTTACCCGAAACCGGCCATATAAATTTCGCATTCGAATTAAAACCGGGAGTCGCCCTTACGTAATTTTCTTCCAGCCCGGCTTCTTTTGAACGCGGAATAAAAAGCTTTTGACCTACGGCAATTTTCGTAGCATCGGGCAGCTTATTTGTCCTTACTATGTCGCTTACGCTGACGTCGTACAATTTCGATATCTTCCAGAGGGTATCGCCGCTTCGTACCTCATGGTATTTTCCGGCCGGATATTGTGTTTCCGGGCGGTTCAGACGGGGTTTTATGGACGCGCAGCCAATCAAAAAAATAGTTATCGCCATAGCCATAAAAAAATGAAAGTATTTTTTCATATTCTTAATCCTTTATCAATCTCGCCTTCGGCAACTGAGAAGGTCCTTCAGCGCCTATGATGCTCCTATTCGTCGCATCATTTAACGGCGCTTCAGGATCAATTCCGCGCTTGCGCGGAATTGGAGCGGGTGATGGGAATCGAACCCACGCAACAAGCTTGGGAAGCTCGTATTCTACCACTGAATTACACCCGCGAAATTTTCGATAGAAAATTTCGTCCCGAGTCCCGCACCAGCGGGGCGAGGGGCATTTAATATCTCGTGAGACACTTGTAGCTCCTATAACGCTTCTCGATATCTTTACTCGTTATGCTTCCCAATCTCCGCAGGCTGAAATCCTCAACGGCATACGATGCCAGTATGGTCCCGTAAATAATGCCTCTTTTTATCTCAGAATCGGTAATCCGCCCTGTTCTTGCAAGGTATCCCATTAATCCTCCGGCAAAAGTATCGCCCGCACCCGTGGGATCATTAATTGTTTCCAGCAAATAAGCCGGTGCTGAAAATACGGAACCACGCGAAAACAGGAGAACGCCGTGCTCACCTTTTTTTATGACTACTTTTTTGGGTCCCAGTGCAAGTATTGCCTTGGCGGCTTTGAGCAGATTCGATTCGCCGCTGAGTTGCCTTGCCTCAGCTTCGTTCAAAAGGAATATATCAACTTTTTTCGCCACTTTAGTGACGGCGTGTTTTTTATTTGCGATCCAATAATTCATGGTATCGCAAGCTGTCAGCCTGGGTTTTCTCACCTGTTTCATGACCTCAAGCTGCAGGTCCGGATCGATATTTGCCAGAAATAAGAAATCGCTCTTTTGGTATTTTTTTGGTATTTTCGGCACAAAACTCTCAAAAGCATTCAAGTGGGTGTATATCGTTGTGGCACTGTTAAAATCGTAATCGTACCTGCCCTTCCACCTAAACGTCTTACCGTCCGTAATCTCGAGGCCATTTGTATCCACGCCGTGTTTTTTCAGAAACAATACGTTCTTATTCGGAAAATCTTTTCCTACTACCGCCACCAGATTTACCCGCGTAAAAAAAGATGCGCTTATTGAGAAGTAAGTCGCAGATCCGCCGAGAACATTTTCCGCCTTACCGAACGGCGTTTCTATTGAATCCAGCGCTACTGAACCTACTACAAGTATGGCCATGTTAAAGCTTCTTTCCCGGAGAAACTGCTTCTTCGAACAATTTTATTGAGCAATATTTGTTGCACATCGTGCAGACATCGCTCGCCATGGGAGTTGAAGTAGCGCGATACTCTTTGGCTTTTTTCGCATCTATCGCACATTCTATCTGCTTTTTCCAATCTCGTTTTTTCCGGGCCAGCGAAATAGCATTGTCGAGCTCAATAGCCCCTTTTACGCCTTTCGCCAGATCGGCAGCGTGTGCCGCTATTCGTGAGGCAATAACACCTTCTTTGACATCGTCAATAGTCGGCAGCCGCAAATGCTCCGACGGTGTTACGTAGCACAGGAAATCAGCCCCGAAGGAAGCAGCAAGAGCGCCGCCTATTGCACCCGTTATGTGGTCATAGCCCGGAGCTATGTCTGTTACTATCGGCCCCAGGACATAAAAAGGCGCATTATCGCAGATAGACTTTTCCATCTCAACGTTTCTCTTTATCTGATCTATGGGGACATGACCCGGCCCCTCGATCATTACCTGGACGCCGGCCTTCTTTGCTCTTTTTGCCAGCTTACCAAGTGTTTTTAATTCTGTTATTTGCGCTGTATCCGTTGCGTCTTTTATACAACCCGGCCTCATGCCGTCCCCGAGGCTTAATGTTACGTCATATTCATGCGCAATTTTGAGTATCTCGTCATAGTATTCGTAAAACGGATTTTCCATGCCGGTTTTTGCGATCCATTGGGTAATGAATGCGCCTCCGCGGCTTACTATGTCAAGAAGCCGTCCTTCCGCACGGAGTTTGCTCAGAGCTTCTTTCGTAACTCCGCAGTGGATGGTGAAGAAATCGACGCCTTCCTTAGCCTGATCTTCGAGGCATCGGAGAATATTGTCTTTGGTTATGTCTGCAATATCTTTACCATCAGTAAGTTTCTTTACAACCATTTCATAGATTGGGACGGTCCCGACCGGTATTTCCGATTTTTTTAAAATCAAAGTTCTTATCTTATTGAGATTCTCCCCTGTCGATAAGTCCATAACGGTGTCTGCGCCGGCGTCGATAGCAGCTTTAAGTTTTTTTATTTCCAGTTCGACGTCTTCGCATCCGGAAGAGCTGCCGATATTTGCGTTTACCTTTGTCCTGAGGCCTTTTCCTACGGCGCAATACTTGCTGATTTTTCGGGAGATGTTTGATGGCAGGACTATGGAGCCGGCCGCAATGCCTGCTCTTATATATTCGGCGTCAACGCTTTCAGAT
>JAQUMG010000248.1 GCA_028718265.1 Candidatus Omnitrophota bacterium | reverse complement strand
TTATTGGTCAAAATAGTATCCGGCACATACATTCCCAAACCTATTATACCTGCTTTTCTTTTTTCGCACATATTTTCTAATAACTCTCCAATTCTTCGACTATATGCTTATTCACATCCTGCCTGACAAATTCGGCAGCAACCCTTAAAGCATTCTTTATGGCTTTCGCGCTGGAAGACCCATGGCTTATTATACACCTGCCGTCAACGCCTAATAGCGGCGCACCGCCCCGCTCAGAATAATCCATCTTTCTTCTAAGCTCATTGAACGCCGAACTGGACAGGACCGCACCTATCGTCGCTAAAAAATTAGCCTTTATCTCCTGCTTCAGTGATTGCATTATCGTATCGGCCACGCTCTCTGAAATCTTGAGAATAACATTGCCGACAAATCCGTCGCACAATATTATATCTACTTTTCCGGCATACACATCACGCCCTTCTATATTACCGGCAAAGTTCAACTTTGATTCACTGAGGAGAGTATGCGCTTCCTTGATAAACTCGGTCCCCTTAGACTCCTCTTCTCCCACGTTCAGCAGCCCAACCGTCGGATTGGTTTTGCCAAGGATGTATCTGGAAAATGCGTCGGCCATTATCCCGTATTGCATAAGATGTATAGGCTTGGAGGTTATATTCGCCCCTACATCGATTATAACAGATGTGCCCTTAAGCGTAGGTATGACTATTGCTATACCAGGCCTTTCGACGCCTGGCAGCAAACGTAAAAAAAGCGTCGCCGCGCATACTACGGCTCCGGTATTGCCCGCGCTGACAAATGCGTCTGCCTGGTCCTTCTTTAGCAGGTCCATGCCTACCACTATAGACGAGTCTCTTTTTCGCCTGACAGAGATAGCTGCCGGATCATGCATCTCTATGACTTCCGAGGCATGCCTTATCGTAAGTTTATCGGACGAAAAACCGTGCTTGGCTATTTCCTGCTTCAGGCGAGGTTCGTCTCCGACCAGAATTACCTCATTGCCGTACTCTTCAATTGCCTGTATAGCGCCATCGACTTCAACCATGGGAGCGTTATCGCTGCCCATCGCATCCAGTACGATCTTCACTTCGTGCCTCCTGATTTTGCAAAACTATATTACTTCTTTTTCTCTTCTTTTGTTTGGATAACCACCACCGGTTTGCCCTTATAATAACCGCAGTGTGGACAAACCCTGTGAGGAAGGATCGGTTTTTTACATTGGGAACAGACAGACATGCAGGACGCAAAAAGCTTGCTGTTCATCGATCTCCTCTTGTCCCGTCTGGACTTAGAATGTTTACGCTTAGGTAAAGCCATTAATTCCTCCTGGTTCCTTTTATTATTTCATATGTGTCTCTTGCTATCAAGAGCTCTTCATTCGTAGGTATTGTTAAGATCTTAACTTTTTTACCTACCACATCTTTTAGATCTTTTTTTATACGGCTGACTATCCACGGGTTATGCTCGCCTATACCCGCAGTGAATACAATAACATCCAGTCCCTTCATTGCCGCCTGATATGCCCCGATATATTTTTCTATCCTATAAATAAACATCTCCAGGGCCAAAGCAGCCCTATCCGCGCCTTTGCCGCCGCTCTTTGCCACCTTAAGCAGGTCCCTCATGTCATTACTTACGCCGGAAATCCCCAAAAGCCCGCTTTCTTTGTTCAAGATATTGCTTATCTGGGCGGAGGAAAGGTTTTCTTTTTCCATCAGGTAAAATACTACCGCCGGATCAAGATCGCCTGAACGCGTCCCCATCAAAAGGCCTTCCAGCGGAGTAAAGCCCATCGATGTATCTATGGATATGCCCCTGTCAACGGCTGTCATGCTGCACCCGTTCCCCAGATGGCATGTAATGATCTTCAGCCGTTTCAATGGTTTTTTCAGGTGCTTTGCCGTATCAAGAGCGACCCACCTGTGGCTCGTACCATGAAATCCGTATTTTCTAATGCCGTATTTTTCATAATACTTATACGGCAACCCGTAAAGGAACGCTTTTTCGGGCATTGTCTGGTGGAACGACGTATCAAATACCGCGACTTGGGGGATCCCCTTCAAAATATCCAGGCATGCCCTTATCCCAAGAAGGGACGGCGGATTATGGAGCGGCGCCAGTTCGCTGTATTTTTCTATCGATGCTATTACATTACTGTTAATGAGCGTTGAACTCTTGAATTCTTCGCCGCCATGGACCACCCGGTGGCCTATGCCGCCTATTTCGCCTGTTGACGATATCACTCCGGTTTTCTTATCCGTCAACTGCCTTACGATCTCTTTTATGGCGTCGTAATGATTTTCGCAGTGGCCATCCTGGCCGATGCGCTCTATCAGGCCTTTTGACAAGCAGCGATAATTCTTAATATCAAAAAGCTGATATTTAGCGGAGGAGCTTCCGCAATTAATGACTAGGATAAGCATCTTAAATTTATGCCCTTACCGCAGTAACCGCAACTGCATCAACGATATCTTCGGCGCTGCATCCCCTGGAGAGATCGCTGCACGGTTTCCTGAAACCAGTTAGAAGCGGCCCTACGGCCCTGGCGTTTGCAAGTCTCTGCGTTAATTTATACGATATATTCCCGGAATCTAGATTAGGGAATATCAATACATTTGCATGTCCGGCGACCGGATTGTCGCCGCACTTTATCTTGGCGACTTCCGGCACAATTGCGCTGTCAGCCTGGAATTCGCCGTCTATCAGAAGATCGGGAGCTATGTCTTTCGCCTTCGAAACTGCTTCCTTTATCTTGTCGGCAAGCTCACCTTCCGCGCTGCCTTTGCTTGAATAACTGAGGA
>JAQUMG010000247.1 GCA_028718265.1 Candidatus Omnitrophota bacterium | reverse complement strand
TAAATTCTTCTATCGCCGCAAGCCATGAGGCAGACGCTTTCTGTCTTTGAATATCGGCCCTTATGACATCGAGCCCGTAATCCAACTTCTCACGAGCCGGATGAGCAGGTTGTATCCTGCGTACCAAAATAGAAACATCAAATCCGGCTCTTATAAGCGCACGGGCCTCCTTTTCGACACGTATATCGGGAGGAAATTGCTTATCTATATCCAAAATCATCCCTATTCTTTTTTTCATTTCATGCCCCATTCAAACATTTCGCTCATTGTACGCTCTGCTTAACGCCGACAGCATCCATGCCTGGCCCCACCTTATATAGGGGATCCGTACCTTAAACTTCAAACCATTTATATCCATTATAGAATAAATAAACCATCCTTCTTTTGTCTGCATATTTTCAATCGTCCATCTTAAAGAATTATCGAGAAAATCCTTGCCTTCGGGAAAATCCTCAATTAGCGCGGAGACACACAATATCGCCTCAGCACAACTATGAATGTTTATGGGATAGACGCTCTTTGGTGTAATTTTCGGTATCGTTCTATCCACAAAGAAATTATCGCGGTAAAATTTATAATACTTTTTTAACGCTTTGTAAATCTCCTCATTTTTTGTTAGCTTCCAGATTGAGTATAAGCTGCGAATCTTAAAACCTGCATGATAATGATCTATATGGTTGTGGCTCTTCTGATCTTTCCCCCAATACAAGATAGATCCGTCCGCGTTCTGCTCACCCAATGTATAGTTAACCGCCTTGATCCCGTAATCCAGGCATCTTTTGTTCCCTGTCTCTTTTCCCATCCTGATTAAGAATTCTGCGACTAATAGATTGGCGTTATTCACATGAAAATTGTCCATAGGTGTATAGCTGAAACATATTTTATTATCGCTGATTTTATCGATCTTTAAATCGTTAATAAAGAAATCGCATATACTTTTGCAGATATCGAGATACTTTCGGTCCTGGCTGAACTCATAATATGACCAATAGGCATTGCCCACTATAGCTGTCACCACGCTGGATGGGGTGCCTTTTGGAAAGAAAACATCCGACTGCCAGTCGAACGGATAACCCCAACACATCCCGGAATATCTTTTACTGAAGTTATTACCCAGCCACTCCAGGCACTGCTGAGCTTTAATTAAGTACGAGTCCTTTTTCAACGCTCTGTAAAGACGAATATAGCTCTCCGCAAAAAGACCCATGGCTTTGGCATTAATGGCCTTTTTAACATTAAATATCTTTCTTAAAAATATCGGCGCAAATGGCTCCGCTCTATAAGATTGTTTCCTTATGACTCTTTCGAAATAAGATGGGCACCGTTTTGTAAAAAGCGGATGGCCTTTTATATCGTACGGATCATAACCTGCCCAGCCATTTTTCTCTATCCATTTATCCAGCTTGTCGATAGAATTAATTATGTTCATATTTTATTATGATCTTTCTCTACCGCCTCTACCGCAAAACTCATCTCTGTCGCCTGAATTAACTGCCGAATGGGTATTGAGTACGCCTCGCCCTTTTTAATGCTTGCGGCAAATGCGGCGAACTCTTCTTCGTATCCCTTCTCCTGGCGTTCGGTTTCCATACTGCAATCGCATCCGCCGTAACCTTCCATTTTTTTATAATCGTCCATCCTGATAACTTTCCCGTCAAAATATACGGCCATGCCTTCTTTTTGGTATCCCTTTGATCCCAAAGCGGTATATATTAAATTACAGATCGAACCGTCCGCGTATTTAATTGTAGCCGCAAAATTATCGTTACTGCTATACTGCTGCGTTTTGGGAGATAAAGAGGCAGATGTTATTTGGCTTACCTCGCTTCCCGTGAGAAAATTAAAAATATCATATATGTGGCAGGCCTCTCCGATGTTTCTTCCGCCGCCTTCGCCGGAGAATATCCAGTGGTCTTTTGAAACATGCGAGGCGTTCATCTGGTAATTAATCATCATGGGATTGGTTCTTTTCGTAACACAATCCTTGACCATCTTGATATAAGGAGAAAAACGCCGATTAAAGCCTACTGTAAATGGAACCTTTGTATCGTTCAATACCGCCGCAAGCTCACCTAATTCCTTTTCATGCAGCGCCATAGGCTTTTCCAGAAATATTCCTTTCCCCGCTCTGGCCGCCTCTATGGCAATCCGGGCATGCAAGTCATGCCTGGTACTTATGATAACCATATCTATATTATTATCGGATAAAACTTCCCTATAATCCGTGGTCGCATAATTCGCTCTATATCGTTTTGCCACAGCCTTGGCATTTGCTCCGGTTTTACTCGCAATGGCGCATATATTATACATGTTCTTCAACCGGTCGATGTTAGGCAGGATCGTTCCTTTCGCAAATGATCCGGCGCCTATCAAACCAACGTTCAGGATATTTTTCAGTGCGCGCTTATTCGAAATCTGGATTCGATTTTCGGGAACGGATTCTTTGCTATACTCCAGGAGCGTTACGAGCGGTTTCGGGGTTCCCGCTCTTAATTCATCGTAAGCATCGGACGCTATGGATACAGGATAGATCTTTTCAACCAGCGACTTAATGTCGATCCTTTTTTCAGAAAGAAGCCTAAGATACTCCTCCATGTTCCTGTTCTCCGTCCATCTTACGTAAGGATAGGGATAGTCATGCCCCGCTTTTTCATATCGCTCATCGTATCTGCCGGGCCCGTAGGAGGTGGAGATCAGCAGGTCAAGTTCTTTTTTGTAAAAGTCCCCTCTTTTAAGGTTTAATCCCACATCTCCGACAATAATAACCTTTCCCTTTTTTCGGC
>JAQUMG010000246.1 GCA_028718265.1 Candidatus Omnitrophota bacterium | reverse complement strand
ACCGTAACCGCAAGCCTTACAGGCGGGGCCCAGGAATTCGCTATTGTATCAAGGGGGACCGTGAGAGGCAGGACTTCAACCGTTACAGTAAAATACGGTTATTTGTCCACGTACACCAATGGCGTACCCATGGGGTCAATGGGTTCGATGGGTTTTGCAGGCAGCAGATGGTGGTTCCTGACATCAAGGGTCTATGTCGATGGCCCTGTAGAAAGCGCTTCGACTATATCGCCGACTACAAGTTCTCCCAATTCATCCCCGTATGTGCAGTATTACGGTGATGTTATGCCTAATAAGACCGACCTGAATAAGCCGTCTTTCTGGTATAAATATGATTCCGCTTCGAGTTCATGGACGCAGAAACAGGTCTATGATACGAACGGCGACGGGCAGTACCTCGCAGATGCCACTAACAAGGGGTATGTAGATATCACAGACGCCGGAGGCGATGCGGATAACATAGCCATCTTTAACGCCGACAATATCAGCGGAGATGACAGGATAGATACAAAAGACGCTTTCATCTCTTATTATACCGTCGAGTTGAATAGCGCGTACAATCTGGGTATCAATCCCGGCGGAGAACATTATTACGCAAGTGATGTTACCCTGGGGCCTTATACCGTGCCTGCGGGAACCTCCATTATTTTTGTTAACGGTGACGCTAATATTTTGTTCAATGCCCAGCAATGGTGGGGGGCGACGGCAGACTTTACTGTGGTCAGCACCGGCGATATCGCCATAGTCCAGCCTATAAACGGTTCCGATGACCGCATGAACCTGGTGGCATTAGGTAACATAGCTACCGGGGGCATAAATTTAGGCGAGATTGCCGATATCGACGGTAACCTTAACATGTATTCCGAAGGGACTTTCACCGCTATTTTAGGCGGAAGCACTAACGGTTCAATAATGTCAGGGGGCAACGTAAGCGTCCAGACCGGCTTGCCAAGTTTCCTTTTTAACCGCGATTTTAACGATGGAACGGATGATTGGTCTGATCCCGCGAACCGGCCCAGGGGGTTACCGCCCGGATATCCGGAAGTCTCAAAACCGTTTTCTATAAAAGCGGAAAATTACAGCAGTAGTGGGTATAAACCGCGCTGGCAGCAGCGCTAAAAGGTCTATTCTTATGCAGCAAAAACAATTTTATATTATTGTAGCGGCTTTGGTCACGCTGGTATTTGCGGTCATAATATTTTTCGGCGTGCGTTCATCATCAATACAATCCCAGCCGCCGGTTGTATCGAAAGCAGTGGCAGGTATCGAGCCCACGGTTTCCGAGCAGATCCCTACGCCATCCATAGAAGAAGTCAGCGGCCGTCCGCAAACCGGAGAAAAAAAGGGCCCGGAGAAGCCTCCGGCAACCCTTTCCGAAGTATATACGCACTATCCCCAGGCGGATGCCGGTAATAATATAGTAGAAGCATGGGCAAGGGTAAAGCCTGAAGAAAAAGAGCGTGTGTTGGAACAGCTGGACCAGCAGATAGCGCAGGCCCACGAAGCATTGAAGGCAAATCCCGTTGATAAGAAGGCGAAGCATGTATTATTCATATCGGAAAACCTGAAGAAGATGTGCAAGGCCAACTTCAACATGAGCCTCCTTCAGTCAGTCCCGCAGGAACAGGGCGGTTTGAAGAAAAAATCTAAAAAATAACCGCATGAAGTCGATCAGGCCCGCCAGGACCTTAAAAGAAAACGAGGAATATTACCGCAGGCTCGTCCAGGACGCGAACAGCATTATCCTGCGCATGGATACCGCCGGCAGGATAACATTTTTCAATAAGTTCGCCCAGAAATTCTTCGGTTTCAGGGAAAAAAATATATTAGGTAAAAGCGTGATCGGGACGATAGTCCCTGTTACCGATACCGCCGGAAAAGACCTGAAGGTAATGATCGATGATATCGTGCGCAATCCCGGTAAATATGTCACCAATGAGAACGAGAATATGCTTTGCAGCGGGGAACGTGTATGGATATCCTGGACCAACAAGGGCCTGCCCGATCACGAAGGCCGCGCAAAAGAGGTCCTTTGCGTTGGTAATGATATAACCAAGATAAAAAAAGCCGAAGAACTTTTAAAAGAGATGAGTAACCGCAAATCGGCTTTTGTCGCAAATGTTTCCCACGAATTCAAGAATCCCCTGGGCATAATAAAGGAATCGGCATCTTTGATACTGGATGGCATAAGCGGCCCTATAAATGAACAGCAGAGAACGATACTTGAAAGCGCCAAAAGGAACGCCGAGAGGCTTATCAGGCTTGTAACCGACCTCCTGGATGTTTCAAAGATAGAAGCTGGGAAGATGAAACTGAAAAAAGAGCGGGTTATGGTCGTCCCTCTTATCAACGAAGTAATAACCGCTAACAGCCACGATATTTCCAAAAAGAACCTTACCCTTAAAAAGAGTTTTTCAGACGATACAGGCGCGATCCTGGCTGATAAAGATAAGCTTACCGAAGTCGTTATCAATTTGTTAACAAATGCCGTAAAATATACTCCTTCCGGAGGCCGGATAACCGTTGCCCTTTCCGGATCAAAGAAAGATATACGTTTTGAAATATCCGATTCCGGCCCGGGCATCGCTAAAGAGGATTTTCATAAATTGTTCGATAAATTCGAACGCCTTACGGCCGAGAGGCAGGAAGGGACAGGCCTGGGCCTTTCAATAACTAAAGATATAATACATCTCCATAAGGGAAGGATCTGGGTGGAGAGTGAGTTGGGCAAGGGGAGTAAGTTCATATTCACGCTTCCTAGAAGATAGTTGGGCGTTGGGCGTACTGCGTTG
>JAQUMG010000245.1 GCA_028718265.1 Candidatus Omnitrophota bacterium | reverse complement strand
TAATCTGCCGATGGTAATCGCACAGATTAAGGCAATTGCCGTTGCCGGAAAAATGATCTTAGAATCGGCCCCGGTAATAAATTTCTTTGCCTTTCCGTCCTGCCGCGCATACGGAAATAAAGACATGGCAAATACCATGGACCATCTGCTCAACACGCCCATCAGGAGCAAGGAAACTGTTTTTAAGGAAGCGCTCACGGAAGAAAGAAAGGCGACTTTTAACGACAGGATAATAATCAAACTCAAAACTCCCATTACCCCGATATGCGGATCGCGCATAATCGCCAGCGTTTCATCTTTATTTTTTCCGCTCATCACCCCGTCAAAAGTATCCGCAAGGCCGTCGAGATGCAAGCCGCCGGTCATAACGATAAGCAAAAAAATCAGGATGATGTTTACGGTAAGATCGCTGAGGTTTAAAATCGTTAGAAGATTATTTATGCCGGCTAAAAGCAATCCTAAAAATAATCCGATAAGAGGGAAATAAATAACTGATCTTGACAGGTTTTTATCATCCAGCCGTTTTATTCTGATCGGAATAATTGTAAGGAATTGCAAGGCAATGAAGAAGTTTTTCATCCGCCGGTTTTCTCCGAAACGTTCGCTTCTTTAAAAGTAGCCATTTGGGTCAGGATTTTTGTCGCAGCCTCAACCATGCTTATTCCGAGGGCTGCCCCGGTCCCCTCTCCCAACCTTAGATTTAAGTCAAAAATAGGATTAAGGCCCATGTGCTCCAATATAATCCTATGCCCTTTCTCCGCCGAACAGTGGCTGGCGATCATATATTCTTTTACTTTCGGCTCGATTTTAAATGCAACCAGCGCCGCAGCCCCTGATATAAACCCGTCTATGACGACGGGGATTTTCCCGGCAGCCGCTCCTAAAATTATACCGGCTAAACCTCCTATTTCAAAACCTCCCACTTTCGACAGCACGTCAATAGGATCGGTTGGGTCGGGCCTGTTTATATCAAGAGCTCTTTTTATCATCTCTATTTTATTCTTATAGGCATGATCGCTTATGCCCGTGCCTCTTCCCGTAAGATCTTCTATCGGCTTATTGGTAAAAACTGCGGTCAGGGCAGTTGAGGCCGTAGTATTGCCTATGCCCATTTCGCCTGTCCCGATAATATCAATTCCTTTCCGTATCTCTTCTTCCGCTAATTCAATACCCGTCTCGATAGATTTTACCGCTTCTGCTCTTGTCATGGCCGGACCTTTGGCCATATTCTTCGTGCCAAAGGCTATTTTTTTGTCTTTAAAATTTTTGCCGCCGCCGGAGATTTTCAGTTTTTCCGCCACTCCCATATCCACCACCACAACCCTTACGCCTGCGTGTTTTGCCAGCACATTTATACCCGCGCCGCCTTTCAGAAAATTATAAACCATCTGAGCGGTAACTTCCCTGGGATACGCGCTTACTCCTTCTTCCGTAATGCCGTGGTCAGCAGCAAGCGTAAATATGACCTTTTTTTCTACATCCGGATTCTCTTTCCCCGTTATGCCTGCGACACGTTTTGCCAGCTCTTCAAGCCTTCCGAGACTTCCTATGGGCTTGGTAAGATTATCAAGTCTCTTTTGGGTTCTGGCCATACGCCCGCTGTCTATTTCCGAAATCCTATCTATGACTTTTTTTATCTTTTCCATATTATTTAATCTTCTGCGCCAGGCCGGAAACCAGGAAATACACCTCGTCGGCTTCAGCTGTTACCATTTGATTCGCCCTGCCGGCGATGTCCCGGAACTCTCTTCCCATTTTACTATTCGGAACTATACCCAGGCCCACTTCATTGGATATAATTATGGTTTTCGCCTTTATTTTTGCAAGGGCTTTAAGCATCCTGCTGATGTTATGCTCAATTAACTCTTCCTTAAAACCATGCATCATAAAATCGCATATATGCAGGGTCAGGCAATCTATTATAATAACCTCGGAATCGGAACCTATCTTTGTCAAAAGAGAACTTATATCTTTCGGTTTTTCAAAAGTCTTCCATTCGGCCGGCCTCGCCTTTTTATGAAGCGCAATCCGCCTTTCCATCTCTTTGTCGCCTGCCAGACAAGTTGCTATAAACGCTACTTTTCCGTTTTTACTGCGTTTTTTTGCCAATGAAACAGCAAACCTGCTTTTGCCGCTTCTGGCCCCGCCTAAAACAAAGGTAATCTTACCCATTTATCCCCTTTTCCGCCTTTCGACATAATTGCCGAAATCGCACCCCATTCCAATTGTGCCTTCCATATATTCCCGATTTTCAGAATATCACTTAAAAGTATTTTTATCACGCCGGCGTGCGTAATTACCGCCAGGGTTTTATTCCCGCCTTGCCCGATAATTTTCTCAAAAACGGTCTCGATCCGCTTTTTAAAATCTCTCATACTCTCCCCTCCGGGGATATCCGTCCCGCCGGGGTTCTCTATCCACTTTGAGTAAATTCCGGGGTACTTCTGCATAATCTCGTCATAAGTCAATCCTTCGAATATGCCGAAATTCATTTCGCACAATTCCTCTGTAGCTAATATAGGTAATTTTTCGAACACTATCCCGGCAAATTCATGCGCCCTCCTGAGTTTACTTGCATAAACGGCATCGATTTTTTCCCCGCGCAATAACCCGCGGAGTTCTGCCGCCTGTTTCCTTCCCGTATTATTCAGCGGTATATCCGTCCGGCCGCAGTATCTCTTCTCTATGCTCCAGTCGGTCTGGCCATGTCTTATCATAATTAATTTCGTATGCACCTGCTTTCTCCGGAAACAACGGTTATGAAAGGTTTTAATGATAACGGATTTTTATTCACCAAAACCGCGGTTTTGTAAACGGCTTCGATATT
>JAQUMG010000244.1 GCA_028718265.1 Candidatus Omnitrophota bacterium | reverse complement strand
ACGAAACGATATAGGCGCTCAACCCGCCGGTCATCTCGCCGCAGATTCCGATGTAAAGATTACCGTCACTGCCGGTAATTAATGACCAACAGGTGTCGTGAAGGGGTAACTCTTTGAAAATAATAGTTGAAATACTCATTTTAATAAACCAGTTTAAACTTGTATTTTTAGAAACAAAAAAATATAAATTTTTACTCTGACAAAACTTTCTTACAGCTTTTTCTAACAATCATCTCCGGCGCTAAAAATACTTTCTTGATTTCCTTTTCTCCTTTGAGTTTTTCAATAACCAGTTGAGCGGCTTTTTCGCCTATCTGGTAAAACGGCTGAGCAATTGTGGTCAACCCAAGGTGCTCGGAGAATTTCTGATTGTCGAAACCGATAAGAGAAATATCTTCCGGAACTGAAAGACCTGCTTCCCTTATGGTATTTAAAGCGTTTCTTGCCAAAAAATCATTGGTAGCAAAAATAGCGGTCGGTTTTTCCTTTAAAAGTTCTTTGGTCTCCTGAGTTCCGCCATTTGAGGGCTCCTCCTTCAAATATTTTTCATTCTGGGGGACTTTCTTAATCAAAGAAGAAGGAAACGCAATTTTGTGTTTGGTTAAAGCATCAAGATATCCCTGGAATCGGTCCTCAATCGCCGTGCAGTTCACTCCGCATATCACCCCAATCTTCCTGTGGCCCAGGTTTATAAAATATTCGGTGGCCAGATAACCGCCTTTCTTATTGTCTGTTACCACGTAATCGGTTTCTATGCCCGGGAAATATCTGTCTATCAGGACAAAGGGGTAATTCATCCTTTTGAGTTCATATATTAGTTCGGAATTGGCTCTGCCCCAGTTTGGGAAGATTATCGCTGCTGATTCATTGCCTTCCATCAGGGACAGTATGTTCTTGTTCTCCTTTTCTATGCTTCGCTGAGAATTGCAAACGATAAGAGTAAACCCTTCTTTTTCCAATACATCTTCTATACCCTTATAAATATCAAAATCTGAATTTTCCAGACCCGGGATAACAAAAGTTATTCGTTTATTCTTGCCTCTTATAGGGCCGTAACCTTTTACGAAGTTTCCTTTCCCCGGCAGGGAATAGATAAGGCCCTTTGCCTTTAAATTATTAAGGGTTATGCGAACCGAGGTCCTGCTCATTTTATACTCACGAGCCAGTTGATTTTCGGAAGGAAGATTCTGTTCCGGTTTTAATTCTTTTTCCTGTATCTTCCGATACAGGTCTTCCTCAAACTTCTTGTAAATCGGCTCCGGTTTTTTCTTCATCTTGTTTCACCTGTTTATACTTGTACTTTGTACCTGTATAATACAATAAAAATAATTCCGGTGTCAAATCAATTTAAATCAGGCGGGTTCTTCAACAAAAATTTGTTATGAACTGAAAATTTTTCTCGCGCTTGGCAGGGAAGCGTAGATATTTTTCAACATTTCTCTTTTATTTCAATTCCTCTTGTATCGGCATTTTCAATGCGTTTGCATCAGGAAGTTTTCCCGCCAAATATCTGGGAAGTTTCTTTGTAAGATAGTACTCGGCAACACCCACGGGCTTTTTGACACTGCGTAAAGCATACTCAACCACGATGTTATCCTTTTCCGCCTGTTCGGCAAGATGAACGGGCAAGACTTTAGGAAAATTGTGGGTTTCTTGTCTCTGGCTCAATGCATATGCATTGGCTTTTATCTGATTGAGAAGCACATTCCTTGACCAACCCAATTTAATACCTGATGTTACGTAGTATTCCCTCTCTTTTATATTTTTTACTTTCTGCATAATGAGAATATTGTGTCCCCAGGGTAATTCTGGCACAAGCTGTGCCAGTTTTTGTTCATCTTTATATTCGAGATAAAACATCCTCATTCGCCAAAGATTATCCCGGGAAAATCCTTCAAAATTAGCATATTCATTAGTAAGGTCGCGGGATAATTGCTCCACAACACCCTTTCCCCATCCAAATTGTTTCTGGCGCTCAACGATGCTTTTACCGATATCCCAGTATAACTGTATAAGCTCTTTATTGACCGATCTTATCGCCTGAATCCGCGCCGTAAGAATACGAGATTTGATTTCATTTAAGAATTCAATATATTCTTTACCCGCTATACTCCTCATCATTTATCCCCCGAAATTTCTACGATGGCGATTTTGTCTTTCTTAAGTCCATAAAACCCACAAACCATCTGGTCTGATTTGAATAGACATATTTTATCATAACCCGTCTGTAAACCTCGACGAAATACAAATCAGGCGGATTCTTCAATAAAAATCTATTTTGAATCCGGTTTTTTCAGATGCTGGTAAGCGTTCCAGAGGCTCTCAAAATCATGGTAGGACTTTGGATGGTCAATCTTAACAAAATCCACTTCCGGCTTGCCGTCCGTAACCTTGACCATCAGAAAATGATAAAAACCGCCGCCTTCTTCGGAAAAATAGAGCAGGGGCCCGCCACCGCCTCCGCTGACATATTCAACCATACCGTCCTGCCGGTTGATGCCGAAACGGTGTTCGTGCCCGGCAAAGATATATTTGACTTCATTATTCTGTAAAACCCGCTTCAGTTCTTCGGCATCCCCCAAAAAGTAAGGATGGATCACCCCGGGATAAGGGGGGCGGTGAATAAAGATAAATACGGGCCGGCCGGAATTACTCTTAAGGTCTTCTTCCAGCCAGTTTAACTGTTCTTTTCCCAAACCGCTGGAGATGCCGGCGTTTTCCTCACTGCTTAAAACCACAAAGCGGCAACCTTTGTGGTCAAAAGAGTAATAACGCCGGGGAGAAATAATTTCCCGGTACACCGGATAACAATCTTCGGACGGCAAGTCGTGATTTCCC
>JAQUMG010000243.1 GCA_028718265.1 Candidatus Omnitrophota bacterium | reverse complement strand
GAAAACCAGTCGGAAATTCCCAAAAATGCATTATAGCTCAGAACATCTAAAAAATCTGCGCCTATGTCTTCGCCGCCCTTACCAAGTATGTTCGAACCTGTAACCAGATGATCCTTATCGGCCTCTTTAATTACATCGCATAAATCTTTCAGAAATGAACGGACCGTGGCTGCATCATATTTATTGAGGATGGATCCTTCTTTACTCCACCTGAAAGGCATATCATTCCAGATGGACCACATCAGAATCGCGGGGTGGTTTTTATCTCTTTCCACATACGTTAAAGCTATTCTCTTTAATGTTTCCAGATCGTTTTTTGAAGAATAATTGGTCTTTTCCGAAGGATAGCATATGTTTTCTATGACTTTTAACCCGTATTTATCCGCCAGATCCAATAGGACGGGTGGAAGGGGTTCATAAGTCCGTATCGTATTTATGCCGGCTTCTTTCATCATCCGGAAATCTTTTTCCCAGACATCAAAAGGAATATCGTTAAAAGACTGCTTAGGGCCGTAATTTAAACTATAGCAAACGCCTTTTACGTAAAACAGCTTGCCATTCACATATATATTTCTCTCGTCGCACGTAACTTTATCCGGTTGCATCGCCGGGCCTGCAGGCTCCTGGCAGTTGCCGATATCAACTACGGCCAGCATGGCCAAAACAGTTAAAACAAATAAGGTTAAATATTTTTTTGTATTTAACATACGTATCAACCTAAGGTTACTTCGACTAAGTGTACTTTTTTATCGTTTCTCAGTCTGACGAGATTATGCTTCTGTTCGATACCGTCGACTTTTATGTTCTTGACGCCCTTTTCGACTCCTTTAGGATTTTTAATGGCTATCTCGTATACATCGTTCCTGAAAGGCCTTCTCATATAACACTTCTTCCAATGCGAAGGAATGACAGGATCTATCCTTAATCCGTTCAGTTCCCGATGGACACCAAGTACATACTCTGTAGCTGCAAGAAAATTCCACGCCGCCGTACCGGTTATCCACGTAAACGCACCCTCTCCGTATCTGTATGGATGCTCCGGGCCTATCAGATATTCAGCATAAACATACGGCTCTGTTTTATATAAGTCCATGTTCTTTTGGCTGTTCGGCATGATCTTTTTCATGCTCTCATACGCCTTATTGCCCCGGCCGGCCAGACAATCCGCTACTATCATGAATGTAGCCGCGTGACAGAATACGGCGGCATTTTCTTTGGTGCCTTCCGAAAACATCGTTATTCTGCCTAACTTCGGATCGAATGTCGAATAAGCCGGATAAAAAAGCGCGATGCCGTGTTTACCGTCTAGGTACTTATCAACCGATCTGAACATTTTTTTACGTTTTTCTCCGTCGATGATGTCGGCCATAACTGCCCAGCTTTGCGGATTTCCGAATATTTTACCTTCTCTATTCTTTGACGAACCATAAATGGTATCAAAATCCGTAAATCCCCTCATGTACCAATCGCCGTCCCAGCAGTGTTCGTTTACCCGGTCAGCCATTATCTTGGCGCGTTTTCTGAATTCCCTCGCTTTATCTATATGACCTGCCATATCGCCTAATTCGGCAAGACACTTATAAGAACGCACTAACGCCATGGCAAGCCATACGCTCTCGCCCTTAAGGCGCTTGCCGGCAGCGTCTATAGCGTCATTCCAGTCGGCGTGGCCTATGAGAGGAAGTCCTCTCTTGCCTGTATCCGTAAACGTAAAATTCAGGTTCTTCTCAAGATGTTCAAATAACGTACCCTCTCCGTCCTTGATGACTTTTTTGTGCCAATGGATATCTCTCTTTGTAGCGTTATTGATCCACCCATCTTTTATGTACGGAAATTTTTCAAATAACACCGCCGTATTGCCGGTTTCTTTTACGTAAGCAGAAACGGTATAAACCAGCCAAATGGGGTGATCTTTATTAGGCAGATATCCGGCGGGCCCGCGCGTAGTAGACCATCCGGGAGCACAGGAGCCATCCTGTCTTATAAGTCCGGCTAAGGTGCGTATCTTTGAAAGAGCGTGATCGGGATTAAAGGCCATAATGCCTTCTGCGTCCTGGCACGAGTCGCGATACCCTCTGCCGCCGGAGCCCTCGTGATAAAACGAGGGTGAGCGCGACCACATGTTGCAGATATATATCTGATACTTTACCCATATGTTGACTATAAGGTCAAAATCCTTGTCCGGGGTTTTTATGATAATATTATTAAGGATCTTATCGCGCCAGCTTCCTTTGACGCGCGCTAATTCGGCCTTGGCATTTTCGACGCTGCGGTATTTCGAGATCATCGGCATCGCCTTATTTCTGTTTTCAGTCTGGCCCAGAATTACGACGAACTCTTTTGCGGCGCCCGGTTTCAGCTTCAGCATATGACGAAATGCCGCTATGCCGTCTTCTCCTGAGCATGATTTCGATTCCAGAAAATTGCCCGAGATTGACTCGGGATTTGCCTCGGTTTTATACCTCCCGAGAAAATTGTCTTTCCGGGTAGCCGCGCCGCGGGCAGGCAGGCTGGAAGCAAAAAACGCCAGCGAGCGGAACGGCTGTATGTTAAGCGCTTCCCATATTGCCGTTTTTTTGCCGAATATCACTTCGGTCTCTTCGTCAAACCAGAATCTGTCGTAAAGATTCATAATATTGCGGTATCTCAGTTCCATATGGTAATCGCCGATGAGCCACTCAATATAAGGTACAAGCGTAAGGTCTCTCGCCTTTGAGTCGGTATTGGTTATTTTCACCAGCCATATCTCGCACGTGTCTTCAGGCGGAACAAAATATGTTATTTCCGATTCTATCCCGTGATATTTTGTTTTTATAGTAGTATAACCCAATCCGTGCCGCGTTTCAAATTTGGAT
>JAQUMG010000242.1 GCA_028718265.1 Candidatus Omnitrophota bacterium | reverse complement strand
CTCATAACGCCCATCGCCATGGAAAAAGAACTCAGGTTCGCCGTAAGAGAAGGCGGCCATACGGTCGGCGCAGGAGTCGTAACTGAAGTAATAGCATAAAGGTAAAAATGGCACAGCAACAGCAAAAAATCAGAATAAAGTTAAGGGCTTACGACCATAGGCTCCTTGACCTCTCGACACAGGATATAGTTGAGACTGCAAAGAAAACAGGGGCAAGCATATCGGGACCGATACCGTTACCTACGCGGCATGAAGTTTTTACGGTTTTGCGGTCACCTCATGTTGACAAAAAATCGAGAGAACAGTTTCTACTGAAGACGCATAAACGGTTGATCGACATAGTCAACCCTACCGCCAAAACTATCGACGCTCTGAGAAAATTGGATTTACCGGCGGGCGTTCATGTGGAAATCAAATAATTTAGGAAAAAATGATGGCAAAGGGCATATTAGGCAAAAAAATAGGCGCGACCGAGCTATATAGGGAAGACGGTACGATAGTTCCCGTAACAGTGATTGAAGCAGGACCATGCGCTATCCTCCAGGTAAAAGACCCTGCCAGAGATAAATATACGGCAATAAAACTCGGTTTTGAGAATAAAAGCGAAAAACGGACAAATAAACCGGACATGGGAAATTTTAAAAAAGCCAATACTGCGCCTAAGAAATTCGTTAAGGAGATACGCGTTGACTCCGTCGAAGGTTATAAAGTAGGTGACGAGATAAAAGTAGACATATTCCAGAAAGGCAGTTTTGTAGATATTACCGGCATATCCAAGGGTAAAGGTTTTCAGGGAGGCATGGTAAGATGGAATTGGACCGGCAGCTGGCGCGGACATGGTTCTATGCACCACAGGCAGATAGGTTCTATAGGTGCTTCGTCTTATCCTTCGAGAGTCGTCAAAGGGCACCACATGGCCGGACACCTGGGGACTGATAAGGTCACGATGCAGAACCTGGAAGTGATTGACGTGGATGTGGAAAAAAATTTATTAGTAGTAAAGGGAACGGTACCCGGACACAATAATTCATATCTGACGATAAGGCAGGCAAAAAAGAAAACGGGTATCGCAAAACCGAAACAAGTAATAGTTTCCAAGGCAAAGAAAGAAATAAAAGAAAAGAAACCGGCAGCGCCGAAAGCACCGCCCAAGAAGTAAAGAGATTAAGATGCCGAAATTAGCTGTATACAATTCAAAAGGTAAAGAAGTAGGCTCAGTAGCTGTTGATGATGCTTTTATTGCGGAGAAGGTTAACAAAGGTGTTTTATACCAGGCAATAAAACATTACCTTGCGGCGAAACATCGCGGAACGCACAAAGTAAAAACCCGCCGTGAAGTAAGCGGCGGCGGCAAAAAGCCGTGGCGACAAAAAGGTACCGGCAGGGCGCGCGTAGGAAGCATACGAAGTCCTCTATGGAGAGGCGGCGGTGTAATATTCGGTCCGACAGTAAGAAGTTATGCATATACAATACCGCAAAAGGCCAGGCAGCTTGCGCTTTTGGAAGCGATTAAGTCTAAAATCCAGGATAAGAATATCATAATCTTCGACAAGATAACACTGGAAAAACCGAAGACTAAAGATATTGTATCGATCATCAAGTCGCTTAAGATCGACAAGAAATGTCTGATGGTCCAGGAGAGCGTCGACAAAAATATCCGGCTGGCCACACGAAATATAACCGGCCTTTCGATAATGAATCGAAAAGATATTAATGCACTTGATGTATTACGTCATGATACACTGGCCGTATCGGAAGAAGCGTTCGCGAATTTATTCAAGGAAAGTAAGTAACCATGAAGAAACCTTACGAAGTATTAAAATCGATACTCCATACGGAGAAGAGCGCAATGATGAGCCCGCAGAATAAGTATCTATTCTGGGTTGACAAGTATGCCAATAAAATCGAGATAAAGAACGCTGTTGAAACTATATACAAGGTAAAGGTAACAAAGGTAAATACCGAAATGGCGCGCGGGAAGAATAAACGCGTAAGATACGCCGCAGGAAAAACTCCGGACTGGAAAAAGGCTATCGTCATGCTTAAAAGCGGGGATAAGATAGAAACTGCGTAAAGGCGGGTAACCGGAGAGAAGCGGCAATAAAAGGATTGAGATGGGCATTAAAACATATAAACCGACATCGGCGGGAATAAGATTCGTAAAAGGTTTTGACTTTGAAGAATTGACAAAAGGCGCAAAACCGGAGAAATCCCTGCTCGCACCACTCAGGAAGTCAGGCGGAAGAAATTTTCACGGAAGAATTACTTCGCGGCATCGCGGAGGCGGCCACAAGAGGCAACTTCGTATCATTGATTTCCGTCGCGACAAGTATAATATACCGGCGCGGGTAACGTCGATACAATACGACCCTAATAGAAGCGCCAGAATCGCTCTTCTTGCGTATGCTGACGGCGAAAAGCGCTACATAATCAGCCCGCTCGGGCTGCGGGTAAATGACGAAATAATATCAGCCCCGAGCGCTGAAGTTAAAATCGGAAACGCAATGGAGCTGCGGAATATTCCGCCGGGCATACCGATTTATAACATAGAATTGAAAAAAGGCAGCGGCGGACAGATAGCGAGGAGCGCAGGCAATTCGTGTATCATAATGGCAAAAGAAGGAAAACATGCGCACGTAAAACTGCCTTCGGGTGAAGTGAGGCTGATACCTATCGATTGTTACGCTACGATAGGACAGGTTAGTAACGTTGAGAACGATGCCATAAGTCTCGGCAAGGCCGGCAAATCCAGATACCTGGGAAGAAGACCGTATTCGCGCGGCGTGGCAAAGAATCCTCATGACCATCCGATGGGCGGCGGCGAAGGCAAGAGTTCCGGCGGGCGGCATCCGACCACACCCT
>JAQUMG010000241.1 GCA_028718265.1 Candidatus Omnitrophota bacterium | reverse complement strand
AGGGCCGTGAAACAATATAAGATAAAAATAGAATACGAAGCGATACCGATTATGGAGGGAGTTATATGATGAATTGTCCTAATTGCGCGGATAAGACGAAGCTCGTTAAGGCGGGGAACCAGCTCGTTTGCCCTAAGTGTAGTTACATCGATTCTAAGCCTGCGCCTATAGGCGATAGCTTCACAGTCGTGGAGGATACTATATCTTTTGAGTGCGGGCCGGAAGACGTAATAAATCTATTTAAAGAGGTTGTGGTGCCCGGAGAGAAAGAAAATAAAGGATTCTCGCACGAGTTTGTTTTAAAGCAGATTCTCGAAAAAGAGCCGTTCGTGGGATCGGCCAAGGTAAAAAAGTATGTTATCGAAGCAAGCTATAAGGTTATAGCGAAACTCTAAAAGGAGGATTGATTATGTCAAAAGTAATAGCGCATGAGGAATTGACGGTTGACTATGCCGTGGTGACATTGACGCCGTCTGTATATAACCCTGCGGTAGGACCTTCGGCGTCTTTTGCCAAAATTCAAGCCGAAGATGGGCCGATGAGATATTGCGTGGACGGGCAGGATCCGTCGCCATCGTTTGGGGATCTCTTGGAAGACGGAGATATAGTGGAGCTTCCCTCGATTTATCATATAAAAAACTTTAAGTTAATAAGATCGGGAAGCTTGCTCGGTAAGATTACCGTAACCTACGAAGATTAAGGAGGAACTTCATGAACCAGCATATTAAGCATCAGAAAGCATCACGAATCTTAAAGCGCGTTAACGAGATACAGTCAAACGGAGGACTGCCCAAAACAGGACAATACATGTCTTGGGCATGGGGAGACGACGGTTATTATCAGCGAGGGTATCCGATAGGTGGTGGCCAGAGGTTTATCGATAATGGGGATAATACAGTGATTGACCTTGTTACGGGTCTTATGTGGGTAAAAGATCCGGGTCAGATTCCGGGTTTTTACGATCGCATGTACTGGTACGACGCAATAAACAACTGCGAAAATCTGGAATTTGCGGGTTGGGACGACTGGAGGCTTCCCAATATAAACGAGCTCATGTCGATAGTGGATCATTCAAGATACGCGCCTGCATTCGATACGATGTATTTTATACCGCCCTATGATATGAACACTCCGTACTGGTCTTCGACGTCAAACGCTTCATGGTATGACGGCGCGTGGTGCATGTACCAGTATGACGGATATAAGACTTGTTGGGGCAAGCCTTGGGATACGTGTTTTGTGAGGCCGGTGCGCGGCGGTCAATCTTAATTTTAGGAGGAAAAAAATGCCTAGCGATAAAGTTGTAATCGAGTTTAAAGACGGAAAAAAGCTGACAAAATTTCCGGACGGGGTAATAAGAGAACAGACGCAGGAAGGCGCGGAAAGATACAGACAGTTTCTTATGAATGAGAAACAGAGGATCGAGCGGCACATGACTTTGTTGGACGACGAGATAACGCAGATGGTCGCAAGCTCGAAAGCGAAAATTACCGATGGGAAATAAGGGGAGCTGGACAAGGTTTATTACGCCCATCCTTGTCACGATCGCGATATTCATGCTCGGTAATATTACCGTGCAGATAGCTCGAATGGATGAGAAGCTTTTTCATCATATCTCGAACTCCGAGATTCATATGCCAAGGTCGCAGTTTGTCTCAAAGGCTGAATTTGACATCCAGTGCAAGTTCGTCGAAAAAGAAAATGACCGTATAATAAAGGCAATAGATGATCTAAGGTGTGAACTAAAGGCAGACTTCGATGGCGGAAGACGTCGTTAAGGTAAAACTTGAGGTAGAGCTTCATGCGTATAAAAGGATCGCTTTCATAATCCGGGATCACAAGAACATGCTTTTCAATCTCAAGGTGAACGATCTTATAATGAGAAATCTCGCAAAAGATATGGACATTATCAGGAGGATACTGGAAAGCTCGGAGGTTAAAAATGGCGGATCAGGAAAAGTTCAGTCTTCTTAAGTTTTTGGGTAGTTTCGCTGAGTGGTTGCCGTGGGTCAAGACCGCGCGTTACGCGGTCGGGATTGCGGTGATAGGCATAATCGGGTTGACAATTTATAGAGCGTTCTTTATGCCGACCAAGAAAGAGATTACCCAGATCGTTGCTCAGTCAGGATCGCATGTGAATATAGAGCAGAAAAAGGAAGATAAGAAGTCGGGCGTATCAGTGACTCCGTTTGTCGAAGGATACGGCTTCGCGGAATCCGACAAAAGGACTGGCGCGGGAGCTAAGGCAGGGGTTAGGGTGGATTTTTGAGCAAATAAAGAAATAAATTGACATAAAATGTCTTCTTGTGCCATAATATGCACATGAAATCAATACAAGAAGAATAAGTATTCTAATAATGCCAACAGCCTTTTGAGGCTGTTTTTTTGTCGAAGATATATTGTATTAGTCTGTATTAGACTGATAGGTGTTATCAATGAATAAAATTTTACTAACTAAAGAAGTAGCACAAATGCTTCGCTTGCATGAAGAGTATGTGAGAGAACTTATCCGGCAAAGGAAACTCAAAGCCTATCGTGAGGGACGCCGTGGCGGCTATCGTATAACCATGAAAGCTGTTGAGGACTATGTTACTAAAAAACATAAAGAAATGGAGACGTCAAAAAAATGAAATACGCATATCTAATAGGTGGTCTTGTGGCATTCGGTCTAAGTTTTATAGTTCATAGGTTTTTTATTCAGTTCATTGTGTTAGGGGTATTTCTCATAGTCCTTTATGTTATCGAAAAAAATAGTTGTGATGTGGCAGCCTTAAAGAAATCAATCGAAGAACATAATGAGTCAATAAAAAAAGATATAGAAGAGATGAAAAAGAAAGGATAGCAAATATGATGTTTAGATACATACTATTAATAGGACTTTTAGTATTCCCATCATTTTCTTTTGCT
>JAQUMG010000240.1 GCA_028718265.1 Candidatus Omnitrophota bacterium | reverse complement strand
TCGCAATTTTTCCTGCAGTTTCGGCGAATGAGCCCACCATGGAGTCTGCCAGAAAGGTTTATTCAAAACATCCGATAGCTCAATTCCGCTAAATTCCAGAGCTGTCCTGTTAGCTTCTACCAGGGTTCCATCAGGCTTCATCAGGCCGATAAATTGAAAGCTTTGATCATAAAGAGCGCGTATTTTTTTCTCGTTTTCCTTTAGCGCCTCCTCTGCCTTTCTGTGCCTGGTGATGTCCCAGAAAAGGCCAAATATACCCGTAACCTTACCTGCTTTATCCCGAGTGGGGAATTTGACCGTGTTGATAACGGTTTTTTGAGCGCCTCTGAAAAAATCTTTTATTACCAGGAACTCCTCTTCTATATTTTCGGTCTCCCCGGATTCCATAATTCTCTTATCGTCTGCCCTGTATTTTTCAGCCAGATAGGTGGGGAAAAAGTCATAGTCTGTCTTGCCGGCGATTTCTTCCGGTTTAATCTTTAAGTCCTTTGCATAATTTTCATTACAGGATACGTAAACTGAATTTCTGTCCTTAAGAAATACCTTTTGCGGAAGATTTTCGATAAGCGTCCTGTATTGATACTCTTTTTGCTGCGCCAATTTATACTCTATCCGCATGTAATTGGTGATGTCTTTAATATCCATCAGGATTAGTTTTTCTTTTCCTGCCGCTGCCGCTATTATTGCTGCTACTTTTTTGGGAACGCGCAACTGGTAAGCATTCAGGATCATAATCCGTTCGCCGATTTGCTCAAATTTATGCTTAACTTCGTAATCTTTCACAATTTTTTTGCCAGGTATAATCCCTCTTAATGATTTAAGCAGCTTGGGTATATTCCATTGCCCATCACCCAGATCAGGAAGCAACCGGCCTATGGTCTCTTTCTCCGTAACCTTAAAGGTGTCATAGAAAGCCTGGTTGGCAGAAATGACTCTTAAGTCTTTATCCAGGACCAAAAATGATTTTCTTAGCGTGGCAATGATACTATTGGCATAATATAACAGCGCTTCGCTTTTCGGCTTGCCTCTCTTATCTTTGTCTTTCATTTTTAAGTCCTTTTTAAAAGCAAAAACCCAAGACCCATATTTCTACGGGGCTTGGGCTATCCTGGGAAGACTGATTGAAATCATTGTTCTATTACTGCTCTCCAAAAGATCTCCTTTGTGAGCCGCTTAGCCACAATTATATCCTGTTATATCACAGAGTCAACAACAAAATGACTCAATAGGGCGCTGCCCCCATTTTATATCCCTATTTCATTTGACAACAAAGTTTTTGAGGTGTAAAATCCAGTTAATTCACAGAAGCAAAACGGAGGTAGAAATGCGCGGCTTAAAGATGTGGCTTGTTCCGGCTCTATTTTTTATAATTCTTTCCGCATTATTTGTATATAGTATTAAAGACCGGGGGATCGTAATCGCGGATGCAAAAATTGTAAATGCAGTAGACGAAAATTTAATGCCGATCAAAATTATGGATGTTTTCCCGAAGGCGACATCGAAAATATCCTGTTGGATCAAGTGGCAAAACGCCAAGATCAATACTCAAATCCTGGCAAAGTGGCATTATGTAACAGACGACATTCCCATTCTTGATTATGTCTTTAACATCCCAAAAAAAGACGGCATGGGCAGCGTAACGCTATCTATGCCCAGCGGTAAAAACCTGCCTTCAGGCCTATATAAGATCAATCTCGTTTCGGGAAAGCATATCCTGAAATCGCTCACGTTCAAAGTAGAATAACGAGATAGGCAGTATAGACTCTTTCCCGCTTCCGATTAAATCGTTTACCGGTTCCGGAAATACCGATAGTATCACGGCTTTTCCGGGTGACGGCTGGGCAGGGATGGTTGCCGACGCAGTCACGCCCCTAAAGGCATCGGGCGGTATGACTTTTGGCGTATTTAATTCAATCACGGCTCCTGTAAATATTGCCGGAGCGGGCATCTGGGTTGATAGCGCTATACTCTTGAATGTATTGGGGCTTGTAATCTTAGGCATTCTGACATCGAGCACTGCTCCGCCAAAAGTCGCAGCCTGCGGAAGTTGCGCAGATGCGGACATGCTTTTTATGGTTTGAGGTGAAACTATCGGCCGCGGAGTAAACACGCCGGCGATAGACGGTTTTCCGATTTCTGTTTTCAATGCAGCAGTCGGCGTTGCTACGGGAGGTTCCGTCGGCATTACAGACGCCGGAGATTCTATTACGTCTGCCGGTGTCACGACTTCGACTTCGCCGGAATAAGAGAGCTCAGACTGTTCTAGCGGCATTTCAGCTTCTGCAGCGAACGGGTCACGATATAACACATTTTCCGCAGGCGATGGCGGCGCTGGCGGTACCGGAGGCTTCGGACTTGAACCTGTAATATCAGCAGTGGTGGTGGGTTGGATGAGCGAATAGTTTCCCGCATCAGCGCCTTCTATTACGAGCCCCGATATAATAACGGTCTTTCCGGTTCCTACGTTAGGATCAATAAAGGCTCCCGATGCGGATGCCGTATTAAGTGTAACAGAGTCACCGCTTACCTTGCCCACGATGGCGGCACTTCCGGTATTTATGGTCGCAGTAGTTGTACCATCATAGACCTTATTGTTGGCAGTAATACCTGTGACAGTCATGTCCTTCGCGGTTATCTCGCCCGTCGTATTATTCACGTAGGTATAGGAATAGTTATTGCCTGAGTTGCCGTCTGTGATAACTCCTTCGGGCGTTAAGGTCTTGGAAGTCCCGACGTTCTTATTTGCGAACGCCTGGATCACCGAGCCTCTTGTGTCTGAGCCCTGGAGTGAACCTGATGTGATAGTCGGAACGCCGCTTGATGAGAGCCCGCCGTTATAGACGCGCGAATCCGTAACTGCCGTAAACTCTATCGCGTACGGGGTTATCTCGCCTGTAGCGGCAGGTGTATACGTATAGCTATAGTTATCGCCGTTATTGCCGTCTGAGATCTT
>JAQUMG010000239.1 GCA_028718265.1 Candidatus Omnitrophota bacterium | reverse complement strand
CCCGCTCTCTTCATATTGGAATGCTCAATATAGCGCGTATCCAATGTCCACTCGCCCTGCCTGGCATCCCACGATATCAATGAACTCAGCTTGTCAAAGAACCGGGCAGGCTGCCCGTACGCCGCCGCTCCCATCACCTTCCACTCGTCCGCATTCGGCTGAAAGCCGAGATATTCGGTGAATGTGGCATAGAAGACTCCGAGAGAGTTTGGATACGGGATCTCTTTGACTATCTGTATTTTATTACCCTTAAATATGGCGACCGTCGCGCTATTAAACTCTCCATATTCGTCTACGGCGACTGCCATGCCTTTTTTAAAAGAACTCTGCCAGGCCGCATGCGCCAGATGGGCGTGGTGATGCGCGACAAAATACATCGGGCATTTCGAGCCGATACCAAATTCCAATTTCAGCATATCGCCCGAAAATGCCGCCTGTCCCGCCATTGCCATGATCTGGTTGGGGACTATATAAAGCCATTCCGGATCATAACGGCGCCATTCCGTGAAACCTGACAGATTGATATGGCGCATATTTTCCGCCGGATTCCAGGATACCGCTATGCCGTCCAGTTTCTCTATATGCTCTACCCCTGCTTCTTTTAAACAAAATTTTATCGCTTCTCTAGGAAAGGCACGGCTTCTTTTTATCCTGTCAAACCTCTCCTCCGTCGCGGCATAACGCACCTCGCCGTTTTCCAATAAAGCTGCCGCTGACTGGCCGGCATTGATGTGCAGTCCCAGTATTTTCATAATTTTTTCTCCGCGTATCGCAAAAAATGTTTTACCGCCGAAATTTCCTCATTCGTCATGTCGGGGAAAATTGGTATCGACACGAGTGTTTTCCAAAGCCTTTCGGCGTTAGGGCATTTAAATTTGCCTGCGTCCAAATATCTGTGCAGAGGATAAGGCATTATCGGGCGCCGCAGCGTAATCCCCCGGATACCCGCCTTTCGTATCAATTCGGCAACGGCATTTAAAGAATCCATCCTTATTAAAAAACGAAGCCACGCGGCGCGCTTCCCGTCTACAACCCGCGAATCATCGAATAGCCGCCTATACTGTCCAGCAGTGCGTTTTCTATTTTCTACGTTTTCCGAAAGACGCTTAAGTTGGCATAAGGCCAGGACCGCCATGATATCGGACAACCTGTTCCCCAGAAAGGCAGGATCCGCTATTTTTTTGTGTCCGCCGCCTCGCCCGTCAAACAATAAATAACCACCCTCGCCTGCGCCCAATAACTTCGTGCCTTCCAGCGAGCCGAATATTGATTTGCTGTTTTTTATATAAGCCTTTGGCGGCACGTGACTGCAATCCTCTATTACGGGCATTGACCGAGCCGGCTTTTCCATGCTCTCATTTACGAGGCCAAACTGGTGAACGGCCACTGCTGCCACGACACGGCCTTTACTATGCGCTTTAAGCACTTCATCAGCGTTCATCAATCCGTTATCATCGCAATCGGCTACATATGGTCTATGACCGGCGGCCAAAACACCCGTAAGAACACCCCGACAGGTAAAGGCCGGGATCGCAACACCGCTTCCTTTCGGCAGCTTCAGCATTAATAGTGCAGTTCTAAGCGCCAAAGTTCCGGAAGCATATAAATTACAATTTTTAAAGCCCGCGCACTTCGCGAGCTCCGCGGATAAACTGTCCGCGTACTTAAAATGGGATGTACATCTTTCCAATAGAGCACTATTTACCGCCTTTATATCGCTTTGAGTGATCCAGGGACGCAGATGAGGGATGATACTTCTCATGATGCGGCCTCCGAAAACGGTATAACATAACATAGCGGATACATATCGGCTATCGCCCGCGCGGAAAAAGATTTTATTCTGTTGAGATCGCGAAAATAAACAATGTAATAGAAATAATCGCGGCTAAGCGCCCCTAACGACTCTTTAAATCGATAGAGGTTCTCCTGACTTTTCCACGTACCGCCGAAATTCCAGTATCGGTAACCGCGCATTCCGCCGTCGATCATCTTATCTATGATTATCCTGTTCAATACACCCATCGGGCGATACTTATCCAAAAGACAGGTGGTATGGTATTCTATTGTACGATTCGAATAAAACAGAACGACTCCGCCCGCGACTTTATCATTATCCAGGGCAATGATTACCGCTGTTTTTTCGGGATCAGACTTTGATAGAGCAAATACTTTTTTAAAAAACCTCTCACTTTTGAATACGCCCTGTTTACTTTCGATATTAGCCTTATGTATCCTGAAAAATTGCGCGATCTCAGCTTCGTTTTGCGCAGGACGGACCAGGAGATCGCTCTTTAAGGACTTGCGATACAGCGTCCGGGCTCTTCCCTCCAGCATCTTCAAAATTTTTTCCGCATAATAAGAGCGCCCCTCTTTTTTGCATTCCGGCAGATAAGCTATCTGGCAGCAGCGTTTTTCTGCAAATACCGGCTTTAAAATATCTTTTACTTTTCTGTGATGATCCTGGCTCGCAAACGGGCTCGTTATCACAGTCAAGCATAATGCGTCAATCTCTTTCGACCGCTCTATAAGAGTCTGGTAGACGTTTTCCTCCGCGACCTCTTCGGCAAGCGGCGATATAATAGCATCGCCGTATGAGCCGAAATACGGCAGGCAGTTTACAACAGCGCCCAACGGTCCATCCTGGACGCCGTACGCAATTCCGCCCGCGAGCAGGTTCTTTTCATGGTATGTAATAAAATTGATCATGGAGGGTGATACATCCCCAAGCAATTTCAGGTTAAGCGAACTGTGGTAGAAGGTACCCCAATCGCAATCTCCCACCATCTCATCCCAACCTTCGGGAATCTGCTTTAGCGTCGCCGCGCGCATCTCTGCGGCGTTTATCACGTCGTTACGCATTAATCCTCTCTTTTCCAATAAGAAAGAAACGGATTGGTGGCAATCTTATAACCGCCTCTCTCCTCATAACGGTTGTAATTGC
>JAQUMG010000238.1 GCA_028718265.1 Candidatus Omnitrophota bacterium | reverse complement strand
ATCTTAATTAACAGACGAAGCCGGGAGACTAACCTGCTTTTCGCATGAGGCATCTGCCTACGTGTATGCGGGTCGCCTATAGCGGAAAATCATAGGATTTAATGTGAAAAAATATACGGCGGTTTTTGTCACATGCGCGTCGGAAAAAGAGGCGCGCAGGATTACAAAACGGCTTCTTGATGAAAAACTTATCGCTTGCGCAAATGTCATTAATGGCGTAGAATCTATCTTCCGATGGAAAGGAAAAATAAATACGGCCAGAGAGTCGCTGATTATTATGAAAACCGAAAGCGGTAAGTTAAAAAATATCGAAAAAACAGTAAAGATGCTGCATAGCTATGAAGTGCCGGAAATAGTTGCCCTTCCGCTCGTATGGGGCAGCGGCGATTATTTGAAATGGCTGGGGGAATCGGTAAACCGGAGTCGGACATGAAAAAAATATTTGTTTTATTTGTTATATGTTTTTTAAGCGTAGTAACAATCGTGTATGCCGGAGGCTTAGGCCGCGCCGGAGCCGGCGGAACGCCTGAGGTGCTTTATCTTGTACCGCACAATGATCACGAGGTGGATTTGACGGGCCAGGCAGGCCTTCATTTTGAATGGAAATCACTTCCTAAGCCCGGAGGCGGGCGTGAGGCATACCGTTTTGAGTTATTCAGAGGGGCGGAAGAGGCGTATGACAGAATATATAATGCGGAATTAAAACCCGACGTATATAGCATTGAAATTCCCTCCGATAAGTTTGAAGACGGTATGATGTATACATGGCGGGTTAAGCAACGCGATGCCCGGTCATCCGCATGGAGCAGACAAGGTGATAGATGGCGATTTACGGTCAGAAAAAGCGCCGCAACATCACCGGCCCCTAAGAACGAAAGCGAAACAAAATAACGCCTTAATTTTGTATAGAGGTGAAACATATGAAGAAAATATTTATTCTGCTGTTCTTGTTTTTCTTTGCGGCATCAGCC
Organism: Candidatus Omnitrophota bacterium; assembly: GCA_028718265.1. The sequence continues at coordinate 1,997 of JAQUMG010000238.1, read as the reverse complement.
GCTGCATATGCTTTCTGCCGTGCCGGCAATACGTACACGCCGGATGTAGATTATACACAACCGCGCGATGACAGCGAAACAGACTTAACGGGCAAAGACAACCTTGTGTTTGAGTGGCGTGCTGTTCCGATTCCGGCCGGAGGCCGCGAAAAATACCGCTTTGAAATTTTCGAGGAGTCAGAAAATGGATCTGACAGGATATATATCACTGACCTTGAACCTGATATATTTTCGGTAGATGTGCCGGTAAACATGTTTAAAAGCGGAATGCAGTACACCTGGCGCGTAAGACAGCGTGACGAAATAAGTTCAAACTGGTCGACGGGCGGTGAAATGTGGCGTTTTACGGCGAGGAAGAGCGGCGGCGCGACATCTCCGGCAGTGCCAGCGGCGAGCGATGAAACGAAATAGAATGATTTAATGCAAAGGTCCTTCTCCGCCTTAGGCGGATCAGGATCAAATTTTGCTTCGCAAAATTCGGGGCTGTAGTAAAGCGGGATTACGCAGCGTTCGCAACGCTGAGTCACGGGTTCGACTCCCGTCAGCTCCACCACTAAAACGTCCGGGTTGGGAGGCTAAAAAGTAAGGGGAAGAATAATCCTATGAAAAAACGTGCATTTACCTTGATAGAGCTTCTTGTTGTTATCGCGATAATAGGTATAATTGCGGCCTTATTGGTTCCTGTGCTTGGCAGGGCAAGAGAAGGTGCGCGAAGGGCGCAATGCGCCAATAATCTACGGCAGATCGGTCTGGCGATACACATGTATTGCGATGACCATGACGATGTTATACCCGCTTCGTCGTATCCAACGTGGTGGGAAGAACTAGCGCCCTATCTTGACATAAGCGGTGATCCTTTTTTTGCAGAAATCTATCGATGTCTTACGCCGGACAGCTATTGGTACGCAGGTATTCTTGGTATAATCGATAGTAGTTATGCTGCAGTGTTGATGAGAGAGGGAACTAACGGTGTGGCATATAATATTAACTTTCTTTTAGGGCCATCGGTTAAGTTATCAAGTGTAAAAAATGCATCTCAGGTTATAGCCCTATATGATTGTAATGATGCCTATACAGCAGCATATGGTTGGGATTGGGGCGGCGTATACACTCCTGCCAAAGGCAGCACTTATATTGCGAGCCGCCACTCGGGCGGTGCCAATATTCTTTGGGTTGACAACCACACAAGCTGGCACCTTAAAAATGTTATAATCAATACGACAAGCTGGTGGAATCCGTATTAGCGTTTTGTGTATTGAGTATAGCGCATTGCGCATAATGATTGCTAAAAATTCAATGGAAATTATAAAGAAAACAATTATTATAGTATTCCTTATCCTCATGCCGATTATTGTTCTTGCCGCGGACGTGAAAGATGCGGATCTGGCAGGGTCATGGTATCCGGCATCCAAAGATATTTTATCATCCGTGCTCGACAGCTATCTTAAGCAAGCTAAGGTTGAGCCTGTAAATGGCGATGTAACCGCTATAATCGTACCGCATGCCGGCCTTATGTATTCGGGGCCTGTTGCAGCATATTCCTACAAGGCTGTCGAGAACCGCAATTATAAAACCGTTATTATACTCGGTTTCTGCCACAGAAAAAGTTTTGACGGCATATCGGTTTATAAAGACGGATATTTCAATACTCCTCTCGGGGGATTGCCTGTCGATTCCCAGTTTGCCTCTGCGTTAATGGCCCGCAACAAGAAAATAACATTTTATCCCGAAGCTTTTAAAGATGAGAATTCACTTGAGATGCAATTATTGTTTATAAAAAAGGTATTACCTGATGTTAAAATCGTACCCATTGCGTTCGGCACAAGTTCCTTTTCATATTGCGAGATGCTGTCCGATGCGCTGGCAGATTTACTTAAAAACCGGAACGATGTTTTACTGGTGGCCTCGACGGATATGAGCCACTATCATCCGGAAGAAGAAGCCCGCAAGATAGATCTGGCCAGCGTCGAATTATTAAGGGGATTTGCCGCAAAGGA
>JAQUMG010000237.1 GCA_028718265.1 Candidatus Omnitrophota bacterium | reverse complement strand
GCTTCTTCTATCTCGATCAGGTAACTATTGGAAAACCCCGTAGTATTTAAAATTTTAAAACCGCCGATAATTATCTTGCCGGATTTCGCGTCAAAATTTATCTTATCTATCCTGATATATTCGGGAAGGTGGCTGCGGATGATCTTATCTGCGGAATATTGTATGATCTGGTATCTATAGATGAATAGGCCCAAGACTGCGGCTATTATGAAGATAAATACTACTATGAAAAATTTCTTCATTATTGGGTCTTTTTGAACAGGTCGAGGAACCTGTCTTCATATGCGCTGTACAAATCCCATCTATCCAGTTCTTTTTTAAGCGGGATCGCCTTCGCCTTATCGCTTTCGGCTTCAATGAAAAGCTTCTCTATTTTTTCCACAATGTAGGGGGGCACCTTCTTTTCGCCCTGATGCTGGTCATGGCCAGGCTGGCTTTCTATCGTCAATACGTCCTTTACCCTGTCCTCTATCATCGACATCTTTTCGTCCATCTCTTTAATAAAATCCTCAAGCTCCTTCAAATCGATCTTAAATTTCAGAATGCGTTGCAATACATCGATTATCGCCGCGGAGGCTTTCGGATTCGGAAGGCTTATTGCATATTGGGGCATCGTCGCCAGAAGGCACAGCGCCTCTATTCCTCTCTTCTCGGCAAAGCCCATAAGAAGCCCGTTCAGCCCGGATATGTGGCCGCTCTCCATATGGCTTATGCCGAAACTTGAGATGACATCAAGAAGCGTTTTATTATTAACCGCGCCGTATACATGCGGGGATTCCTTGTAGCTTATAGGAAAAGGGAAAGCTGCCCCGGTATATATTCTTGAGACATTGAACCTGGAGGCAAGATTGATAACCTTATTCAACAGCTCAATGCCGGCAGCGCCTGTCAGCTGAGCCTCACCTTTGAATATGATAAGCTCCGGATTGCGGGTATAATAGAAGACGTTCTGAGGGTTCGGTGGAAGCGATGCTATGCCATTCTCGACTACGACCGAATCAAGCGTTGCCATCGGGTCTACTTTTATCTCGGCAAATCTGAACGCCCGCAGCTTCTTCTGCAGATAGTCTACCACCCCCAAGGCAACGCTGCCCATACCCGGCCACCCGCCTATCATCACCGGTTTTACAAAATCGATGTTCTTATATATTTTAATTTCGTCCATTTTCGGCGCCCCAAAGGCCTCTACCTTTACCTCTAGCCTCTTTTTGAAGTCTAAGAAAATATTCGCTGTTCTTCACGTTCGGCGGGATCGTCATGACCTGGCCGTAGCCTTCTTCCAGGATCTTTGCATTGACAAAGGTCCCGTCTTCAAGGTAAATGTAGGCAAGCACCCTTCCGTACTTATCATATTTTTCAGCATCGGTCTCGAGCCTCACCTTTTTACCGCTGCATAACGATTTGGTAAAATCACTAGCCCTCTTCCCCATCGCCTGTATAGTCTTAATATCCTTATTGCTCTTTCTGGCATCCCTTAACAGCTTCCCGCTATAATGGAGCTCCGGGGTATCCACGCCTATCAGGCGGACTTTACGGCCGTCCGAAAGCTTTAACGTGTCTCCGTCGACAACGCGCTCGACATAGCAAAATTCTTCTTTAGCCTCTAGATATTTCGTGAAAGGCAGGGATTTATAACCGAGGTAAACTAACGACGCTATGACAAGCGCCGCTATCTGCAGGTTCTTTATATCTTTTTTAATAGTATGTCTCTTCTTCGGAGACGAGCTTACCGGACGCGTCATATTTCTTGATTATCTTTTTGCGGCCGCCTTCCGGCCCTGCCGACTCTTCCGAGACCTGAACATTCTGCGCCGGCGTTACGGTCGATTGCGTCTTTGGCGCAGCCCGTGGAGTACGTCGATAAACCCTTTTCGGCTGAGACGGCTGGCTAATAGCATCTAGCAAAGCGCCGCCGATAACTCCGGTACCCGCGCCTATCAACGCGCCCTGACCGGCATTACCGCCCGATGCGCCTGCGGCTATTGCGCCGGTGCCTGCTCCAAGAAGGCCCTGTTTCAAAACTTTCTGAGTACTCGATTCCTGCGCCGGTTCCTCATAATATTCGTCGCCCTGGTCATCGTAATATTCGTCATCCGCAACCGGCCGCGCTGCCACCTTGCGGACTGGTCTGGATGATGACGATGGAGTAGTTATGGCATCGAGTAAAGCGCCGCCGATAACTCCGGTACCCGCGCCTATCAGCGCGCCCGTGCCGGCATTGCCGCCCGATGCTCCCGACGCGATCGCGCCGGTGCCTGCTCCAAGCAGGCCCTGCTTCAACACATTTCTCGTTGAATCATCATCCTGGCAATAAGCAAGGCTTGCAATAAACGTGGCCGTCAAAAATAGAACAGCGATCGTTAATATATTGAACTTCTTCATAGGCTTTTTAACCTCCATATTTGTTATAATCAAATATACAATATATCCGTAAAAAATTCAAGAAAGATTTACGGATTTAAAACTTCTGCCAATGGAGTACTTTTTCGAGCGGACGTTTTTTCAGCGGTATAGCCGGATTGGCCGGATAACCTAACGCTATAATGCTGATCAACCTATATTCTTTCGGCGCTTTCACAAGCTCCAGTATCTTCTGGCAATAGGCCTTCTTGTCCCCCGCAACCCAGCATGACCCTATGCCGAGGCCGGCGGCAGCAACAAGCATATTCTCTGTCGCCGCGCACCCATCCTCCAGATAATATTTCGTATCCCTGCAGCATACGATGATCGCGCAAGCCGCATTTTCTATAAATTTGCCGTGGTCGGCGATGTCTGCCATGGCCTTAAGCGTATTTTTCTCTGTCACTGCGATAAATTCCCACGGCTCTTCCTTTCTCGCGGTCGGCGCAAGCCTGCCTGCATCTGCTATTTTCCATATTGAATCTTCCGGTATAGGCATAGGCCTGTATTCTCTCACGCTGCATCTCATCTTTATTGCATCAAAAAGTTCCATACAAACCGCCCTCCCCTCTCATACCA
>JAQUMG010000236.1 GCA_028718265.1 Candidatus Omnitrophota bacterium | reverse complement strand
AAGGGCCGCAAGGACTAATTTCCGAAACATGGGCAATATCATAAATAAGATCAGGCGCATTGCCAAAAAGAAGGCGCCAAACCGGGAATCGAAGAAGGCGATAAAAGGAAAATTAATATTTTTATTAGCCGCATTTCTGATAATAATAGTTTTGCTCAGGTATGTTTATGTGTTTTATGCCACTTCGCCGTATTTTACCGTGAAGAAAGTGATAGTCCTGGGAGATAAATCGCGATCAAGCGTTGATTACGGTGCGATTAACAGGATGGTAGTGGGAAAAAATATTTTCAAAGTCAATCTGGACGCAGCGGGCAGCTACATGATGAATAATTACCACGAACTGCGCAGCCTCGAGATGAAAAGGGCATTTCCGGATGCCATTGTCGCGTTGGTCGCTTTAAGGAAGCCCGTCGCACAGCTGGCGCAAGAGCGGTATTATCCGATCGACGAGGAATGCGTTGTCCTGTCCGATGTCAAAGATGCGCCGGACGAAAACTTACCGGTGATAAACGGCATAAATGTAAATCTGCCGAAAAGTATCGGAAAGAGGATAAATTCACAATCTCTCAGACAGGCATTAATATTGTTTAAATTTATCAAAAAATCTGGTATATTAAACAATCACGTACTTTGCGAGATTAATGCCGGAAATTTGAAGGGCATGTCTTTCGCGCTGGATAAAGGCATAGAAGTCAGGATAGGATACGAAAACTACGACGCAAGATTAAAAAGTTTAAAAGAGATATTAGCTGATCCGAAGATATGGCCGTCGGATATAGGTTACATCGATTTAAGGTTCGGCGAGCCGGTCATAGGTCCTAAATGGAAAAAATGAATAAAGAAAATACGGTAATGGCGCTTAATATCGGGTCCTCGCGCATTTCGGTGTGTATAGCCAATACGGATGCGGCCGGAGCGGTGAACATCATCGGCCTGGGAAGAGCGGAAGGCCGGCTGATGGGAAAAAAGGGCGTTCTTGATGTTGACGCGATGTCGAGCGCCATGCGCGTTTCGCTTAAAATGGCCGAGGTTGAGGCCGGTACGGAAATAACAAGAGCTTTTATAAGCATATCAGGCGCCAACATAACCAGCGAAAAAGGCAGAGGAATGGTTAAGTTGGGCAAAAAAGGCGAAGAGATTTTTAATAGGCACGTCAAAAGTGCGCTGAGGGTCGCAGAGGCCGTGCCCATCAGCCTTGAAAAGGAGATAATACACTCAATTCCGCAAACTTTTGCCGTAGACGGCCAGAACGGCATAAAAAATCCTATCGGGCTGTACGGTGTTAAGCTGGAAGTCGAGGCGCTGATAATCGCCGCGGATGTACCGTTTCTGCAGAATATAATAAAATGCCTGAATATGGCGGGCATAGAACTCGAAGATGTTGTTTTTTCAGGAATCGCTACTGCTAAATGTGTATTTCCGAAAGAACCCGAGACCGGCGGTATAGTTCTGATAGAAGCAGATAGTAATTTCACGGCGCTATCTATTTTCTTCGACAATATTTTAAAAGGCGTCGATGTTTACGGCGGGAATATCTTTCAGGCCGGCGCGCTTGAATATTTACGAGACGTTACCGACCGCATACGCGGCACGAGGCCCATTTCCAAAATAATAATTACCGGCAGTTCATTTCTTCCGGAAGAGATTATTGAGAGGCTTGAGGCAGCGTTCAGAGTGCCGTCACAAATCGGTTACCCGCGCAACATAAAAGGTACCGCTAAAGATATAAATAATCCGATCTATATGACCTCCATGGGCCTTGCCATTTACGGCCTTGAGAAACGGCTTGTTGCTCAGCCCAGGATGGGCTCAAAATTGGGCTTTTTCCATAAAATGGTCGGCCGCCTCAAGTCACTCTTCACTGAGTATTTTTAATCCATACATTATATGCCTCATAATTCTTGACAATATGCACCTATTGTGTTATTCTAACAAGCCATCCAAAATGATCAGAGATAACCTTAATAGCGTCCGGGATAAGATACAAAAGGCAGCCCTAAAGGCGGGGCGCAATGCCGGGGATATTGTCTTAGTTTGCGTTACGAAAGAGACAGATATAGCCGGTATGCGTGAGGCGATAAACGGCGGAATTACCGATATAGGTGAAAATACAATTCAGGCTGCTGCCGAAAAATATAAATTATTGGGTCCTAACAGCGTCCGTTGGCATTTCATAGGACATCTTCAGACGAATAAAACGAAGGATGCCGTTAAGATGTTCGACCTGATTCATTCCGTAGACAGTCTGCGTCTTGCAGAGGCAATTCAGAAAGAAGCTGAAAAAATCGGTAAAATGCAGAGTGTTCTGGCAGAGGTAAATATCTCCGGAGAAAAAAGTAAATACGGTCTCGCCCCTGAAGATACCGCAGATATTGTAGCCGCTATCAGCGGTATGAAGAATTTGATGTTATTGGGGCTCATGACGATAGCACCGTATTCGGATAATCCCGAAAATGCAAGGCCGTATTTCAGAGAATTGAAAAATATGCGGGATGAGTTATCATCTCACAATTGTGATAACGTTGATATACGCCACCTGTCAATGGGGATGTCGGGCGATTTCGAGATTGCCGTCGAAGAAGGCGCGGATATAGTGCGGATCGGCTCGGCGATATTCAGGCCGTAAGAACAACGGGAGTATTTATGGACAAAGATGCCACAATAGGAATAATAGGCTGCGGAAATATGGGAGAAGCCGTTACGAAAGGAATTATCTTTTCCGGCCTTGTCAGTGCGGGAGACGTGTATATATATGACATTGATGAAGAAAAGACCCGCCACATGAAAGAATACCTTGATGTAAACGTTGCCAACTCATCCGAAGAATTGTGCAATGAATGTAATGTTATCATATTGGCGGTGAAGCCTCAGGACGTTGAAGACGCATTAAAAGAAGTCTGGCACGTTATTAATCTTTCAAAACTTTTAATATCGATAGCGGCGGGCGTGACCATAAATAAGATAAAGAAATCGCTTAAA
>JAQUMG010000235.1 GCA_028718265.1 Candidatus Omnitrophota bacterium | reverse complement strand
GAACCAAATGTCCTGACGTCCGATTTTCACTGTCAGAGGTGCAAAATAGAATTCTTTCAACGTCACATAAGCAAGGTCAACATCTATTTTGAATTCCTCATCTGAACCATAGTGATCATCGTTCGCCCACCCTTGACCACCGGCGCTGGGATATATATAAGCGCCGTTCGCCTGATCCCATATCCTCACGTTCCAATCTCTCTGATTTACCACCCTGATCGTCGCGGAAACGTTATCCGTTAAATCCGCATCGAGCTGAACTTCCGTAGTGGTCATGAAATAGTTTGCATCCGCTGCATTCCAGTCCCTGGTGAGCGGCGCCACGCCATTTGCATTCCACGAATTAAAGTCGTAATCCTGACGGTCGATGCCTCTCATTATGATATCGCCGCTCAGCTTTACGCTTTGGGTTTCAGCATATACAGGGATGGTAATAGCAACCATTAGAGCTATAAGACACAACGCTCTCAATAACTTCATGCTTTACCTCCTTAAAAATTTTATTCCCTTTTTTATCTTTTGTTAAGAAAATTACTTTATCTTAAACCGGGCGCACAACTTTTAAACTAACAATTCGCCCGACGATACACTTATATATCTATATCGCATGAATATAGGTATCTTCGAGTCTTCAGGTTTCACCTCCCTCCCTCTCAAGAGTAAAGACACCTACTGCGCGGTATAGGCACGCTTTAGGTATATTAGGTATATATTGTAATAGGGTTAATAACTAACTTTTGTATAAAGTATACCATAAAACTGACTTTTGTCAAGGTCTAAAGGGAAATTTAAACGATTTCCCTAAAATGCGGCAATAAGGGTTTTTGAGTTATTAAAAACCTGTTCTATTTCGGATTGCGAAAGGCCTGCTTCGGAAAGGACACTCTCGGCATCTCGTTTTGTGGTAAGATCTTCCGGCCTATGGGTATCCGTATTCAGGACAAGTTTAGCGCCTGTTTTGCGCGCCATTTCCGCTACATGCTTATTGGTAAGGCAGTGATTTTTTCTGGTGGTTATTTCGAGGTACACACCCTTTTTTGCGGCCAATAGGGCATCTTCTTCGCTTATGTTTCCGGGGTGGGCAAGGATGGTTGCACCGCTTTCTATGGCCTTACGGTTGGTGCCGGGAATAACGGGCTCGCTCAATGTCTCGCCGTGGACTATAACAATTTTAGCGCCCTGACTTTTTGCATACCTGATAAGGGGGCCTATATCTTCCAGGGGCACGTGCGTCAATTCGACTCCCGGAATAACTTTTATATTTTTCCAGTAGAGACCTAAAGTCTTTGCTACTTTTACTATGCGGGGCACTACAAAATCTATGTTTGAGCGGTCGCAGTGATCGGTTATGCCTATGGCTTCATATCCTTTTACCTCTGCTCTTCTGACAAGTTCGCTCGGCAAAAGTTCTCCGTCGCTTAATAATGTGTGAGTGTGCAGGTCGATCATGTTCTTCATCCTTGTAAAAGGTCCTTCGCTGCTGCTAAGGTCCTTCGCCGGCTACGATCCTCCTATTCGTTGGATCGCTTACGCCGTCTCAGGATCAAACCCGCCTTCGGCTAATTAAGGTCCCTCAGCGCCTACACCGCTCCTACTCGTCGCGTTGCTTCACGGCGCTTCAGGACCAATTCCGCCTTCGGCGGAATTGGCGCGCCTGGCCCGAGTTGAACGGGCGACACCAGGTTTAGGAAACCTGTGCTCTATCCATCTGAGCTACAGGCGCGCGCTATTATAATACAAATCAGCGCGCGCCCGCCGACGCTTTGTGGCGGGCGCATATTTAATATTTTATCAATGAAAAAATTTCGTGGCCTTTGTTCTTTTTTCTGCCGGGTAAAAATGTCAATTCAATCAAAAATCCTATGCCCGCTATCTTACCGCCCATCTTTTTAACCAGATCTATCACCGCACTAAGGGTACCGCCCGTAGCCAGAAGGTCATCTATTATAAGCACCCTTTCACCTTTTTCTATGGCGTCCTGATGCATTTCCAGAATATCTGTGCCGTATTCAAGTTCATACTCGGAAAAATACGTAAGATGCGGAAGTTTTCCTTTTTTTCTTACGGGGGCAAAACTCGCTCCGAGTCTATACGCCACGGCTGCGCCGAATATAAAACCTCTCGATTCAATACTCGCAACCTTGTCGATCTTTTTGTCTTTAAACTGTTCGGACAGAAGATCAACGGCTTTTCTGAAAAGCCCGGCATTTTTCAGAAGCGGCGTGATGTCCTTGAAAATAATTCCCTTCTTCGGAAAATCAGGAATGTCCCTTATGGCGGCCTTCAACTCATTGATGGAATCTTCTTTTATTGCGGCGGGTGTCGGCATATTAATCCCTCCTATCCTCTTTCTTTAAGAGAAGCGGCCGGCGTGGCTTGGAAAGCGGAAAGTTCCTGCTGTTTTATAAATATACGCAGTTTTTTCATGGCCATATTTTCTATCTGGCGTACTCTTTCGCGGGTTATATTAAACTTTTTCGCAGTATATCCGAGTGTATGAGTCATGCCGTCTTTCAGCCCGAAACGTAATGTCAGAATCTTTTTTTCCCGCGGCGACATCTGCTTGAGAAGTTCGCCTACGCGTTCTTTTTTAAGGAATTCAATCAATCCGTCGGCAGCGGTAGCTATATTTTCGTCTTCTATCAAATCCATAAATTCGGCCGTTCCTTCATCGCCTATAGGGGCATTAAGGGACGATATCTTCGCTACCATTTTGTCGAGCTGCTTTACCCTCTTCATGGACAATTTTATCCTCTTGGCTATTTCGGCCAGCCTGGGTTTTCGCTTGAGTTCCAGCTGCAGCTGTTCCGATATCTTTTTAAAGCGCATCGCCGATTCTACCATGTACACCGGAATACGTATCGTCTTGCCATGATTTGCAATGGCCCGCGTGATAAATTGCCGTATCCACCACGCGGCGTAAGTCGAAAACCTGTACCCTCTTTTCGGATTATACTTTTCGACTGCCTTCATCAGCCCGAGATTACC
>JAQUMG010000234.1 GCA_028718265.1 Candidatus Omnitrophota bacterium | reverse complement strand
ATAATAAGTCGCGATGAGATCGAGGCGCTGCAGGCCCAGGTCAAATTCCTGGCCCTAAAAGACGGCCGCAGGATCGCGTTTTACGAATACGGCGACCCTGCCGGTACGCCGATTATCTTCTGCCACGGGACCGGGTCCCATGTCCACGTCATGCTCCTGCACCACTCGGCCAAGCGGCATAACTTCCGTATTATTGTTCCGGACCGTCCCGGGATAGGGCAGTCGGATTTCCAGCGCGGCCGCAAATTACTTGACGGCGCGGCTGATATCGCGGCCCTCGCAGACCACCTCGGCATCGCGAAATTCGGCGTTATGGGCATCTCCGGCGGCGGGCCGACACTGCTGGCATGCGCTTACTCTTTGAGAGAACGCCTTCTGTTTGCCGTAGATTTAGCCGGCGCGGTCCCGCTCTATACCGACCCCCAGGCGCTCAGCAAACTGGGCGCAATAGACCGCATTTTCGCGAAACTAGGCGCGAAACTTCCCTTATGGCTTTTCCAAATACCCTTCTCGCTTCTCGGTTTCCAGCAGAAGGTAATGAAAAATCCTCAGGCGTTCGCGAAGATGATGAGCTCGAGCATGTGCCCGGCCGATTCGGAATTATTCGCTATGCCGGAAATGGCCTATATCTTCATGCGTGATTTCCAGGAATTGTTCCGGCAGGGGGCGAAAGGGGCGGCGTTCGACGCGCAGCTGATCTATCTCGATTGGGGTTTCGACCTGCGTAATATAAAGATGCACGTCGAGATACGTCAGGGAACTGAAGACAAGTGGATTCCCCCGATGTTCAGCGAATACCTTTCAAAAACTGTCCCTGACTCGACGCTTAATTTGATACCAGGGCAGGGCCATTTTTACCATATGGCTTACGCCGACGATACGCTTGACGCCGTAAGCCGGTTGCATAAAGCATAATTTTGACAAAATCGCCCTAAATAGGGGCCGTTTCAAAAAGGGACAGGTCATGAAACATATCAGTTTATTATTTTTGTTTATCATATTATTCTTAAGCGTATCGGCGCAATCAATTGCTAAGCGGGTAGATATACCGAACATCAAAGCATGGTCGAGCCCAGATATTCTTATAATCGAAGGCGTTGTGGAAAAAGAACGTTACGTGAACAATACCGCATATTATGGTATTGACGTAAAAAAAGTGCATAAACCAGCTAAAGCGCACAATCCGGGCAGAATTACCGTTAAAAATTCTTACTATCATTCAACCGTGGCTATAAGATTAAATAAAGGTGAAAATGTAATATTATTTGTGAAAGAAATAGGCAATGGATATTATGCCTCCCTCAGGGAGATCAACTTGGATACACAATATGGTAAAGAAACCGGCGCCGGGGTCAAATTATTTCTAGGTTTAATGTCAATTGAAGACAGCAAGAGAAGCGCTGAGTGCATTAATTCCTACGATAAAGGCCTTTCTCTCCCGGAAAAGAAGGCTATTCTTGATGTTATGTGGGAAACAAGATCTCCAGCATATTCTGACACCTTGCTGGATATGATCAAGAGCGAGAACGATCCCAGATTGCGCAGTTGGGCCGTTGTTGTTTTTACCAATGTCAGTAACGGAGAGAGGGCAAAGGAACTCGTATATTTATTAGATGACCCTAATTATGATGTAAAAAGGCAGCTTTTAGTTCTTTTTGGTTCTAAGAAAATCGAAGAAGCTGTTCCGAAAATAGAGTCGCTTTTAAAAGAAAACTTAAGCGAGATGGAAGACCGGCAAGCCGACTCGCTGCGCAAAATAGCCAAAGAAGCATTAGACAAAATATCGGGAAAGAGTACCACCTCATATTGGGTTTATTGATCTAAACAGAGGTAATCCCATGGCAATACCCAATGTCAAAAAATTAAATCAAGAAATTTTTCGGAAAGTATCCCTAGCATTTATATGCCTAATTTTCTCGACGAACTGTTTTGGCGCAGTCTTCTTTGTTAACGTCGGGGGTCCCAGAGCAATAAAGTATTATGAAATAAGCCTATTTCAGAAAAATACTTCCAATATTAAGACCATCGATTTGCGGTTAATACATGATATAAATGGGAAATTTTACAATTATACAGTAACGCCGGTCTTAGATAAAAATCGTTATATCAATAGCGCATCAGTTCTGATAGAGTGTGAGCCGATTAATTTGAGGTTTGTTAAGCAGGATGAGGTTATCAACGATAATAAAAAATCGATTGGATTTACATTTGGTATTTCAGCGGAACTCAAGGAAAGGTCAAGAATAAGAGTTACCCTTACGTTCGACGATAATAGCTGGGTGACATTTAATATTGATAAAGACACGGAAAAAATCCCGGTAAAAGAAAGTTATGAAGGACCGGGCGGAATAGAGACGCGTGCCATATTCAGCACAGATAAAGGAATTAAGAAATAAGGTCTTCAGCTTATTTGACCAGCTTGTTCCCTTGCGCTATTTTTCCGGCTTTTTTCACCCAAAAATCCCCTTGACACCATAGCCCCGCCGTAGTATACTAACCTTACATTTAGCACCACTTTTTAAAAGGAGAAGTGGGTAAAAAACTACCCGCTTTTTTTGTTGTCTTTTTCCGGAAAACAGCCATAAGTAGCCATGGAAGAGAAAGTTATACTGGATAGGGTAAGTTCGCTTACCGCGCCGTTACTGTCTGAAGCGGGCGTTGAGCTTGTCGACCTGACCTACCGCAGGGAAACAGGCGGAATGATCCTGCGTTTCACGGTGGACAAGGCAGGCGGCATAACGGTAGGCGAGTGCGGCGGACTGAACCGTAAAATAGCGGATATCCTGGATGAGGCTGACCCGATAGACGGGCCCTATATGCTCGAAGTGCAGTCGCCGGGCCTCGATAGGAAGCTCGTCAAGACGAGCGATTTCGAAAGGACGATAGGCAAGGACATATTTGTGGTAACTTATGGGCCGGTCGAGAACAAGAGGGAGTTCACCGGGAAACTGAAGTGGGTAGGCGAGGAGAGCATAAAGTTAGAATTTCCTGC
>JAQUMG010000233.1 GCA_028718265.1 Candidatus Omnitrophota bacterium | reverse complement strand
AAGTATATCATATGATTATTGCTTTGTCAAGGGCTTTTGCATTTTTAAAAAAGATGTTAACAAAAACAAAGTAGGATTGTTTTTTTACGGTTTTGATAAACTTTTGCATTATCTCTTTACAAAAAGGCTAAGTGGTGATATACTTGCATCGAGGCATGGAAACGAATACATTAATACAAAATATCCCGATGTATACCGATTATTATAAGCTTAGCGAGCGACCGTTCAACGTAACGAGCGATCCGAGCTTTTTGTATCTCAGCAAAAGGCACAAGGAAGCATTTACCCACCTTATCTACGGCATAAGAGAACGAAAAGGGTTTCTCGAAATAACCGGCGAAGTCGGCACCGGAAAAACTACCTTATGCAGAGCACTTCTGAATCAACTTGACCCGCAAACTAAGGCAGCATTTATCTTCAATTCGGATCTATCGGAACTTCAAATACTTCAGGCAATAGTAGATGACTTGAGCATTAAAGTAGAGCGCCGGACAAAAATGGAGCTTTTTGCCCAGCTTAATCTTTTTTTAATTCAGCAATTGCGCATGGGTAACAATGTCGTGTTGATTCTTGACGAGGCGCAAAACTTAAAGCCGCGTACACTTGAACAGTTGCGCATGCTTTCAAATCTCGAGACCGACAAAGAAAAACTTTTTCAGATAATACTGGTAGGGCAGCCGGAACTCAGAGAAAAACTCGACTCTCCGCATCTCAGACAATTGCGACAGCGTATAAGCGTTCGATATCATATCTTACCACTGGAAAAAAATGAAACCGCCGATTACATTGCGCATAGATTACGCGTGGCGGGTTCCGACGGAACTTTAAAATTTACGGAGGATGCGGTAGAAAAAATTTACGAATATTCTAACGGAATCCCCCGGCTCATAAATATAGTCTGCGACAAGGCTCTGCTTTTGGGCTTTGTGCTGGAAACGTACGAAATAGACGGAAAAATTGTGGAAAAAAGTATAGAAGAAACCGAAGGAAGGATAGCTGTATGAGCATAATTACCGAGGCGCTAAAAAAAGCCGAGAAAGAACGGGATAAAGTTATAAATTCGAAAGAGTATCTGAATAAAATTCTAGGCCCGAAGATAGACATGTCTTCTTACAAAAAAGAGGTGCCTGATAAGCAGCCGCTTACGTTTACCGCGTACGAAAATGTGAAACATGCGAGTAGTATGGATTGGCGGCCAAGCCGCACTTTAGTCGTATCAAGCGCATTGATAATAGGGACGATAATATTTCTGTCGGCAATGAATGTATTTGTAATAACGTCTACCGATGTCAAGACGGCAACGTCAGAAGGAACGGTAAGGCCGGCCGGAAATTTCATTGAGGCGGAAACCTATACTACCGCTATGCAGCCGGACATAAATCTCATTGAACGCAAGCCGACGATCCTGGATAAGATGAGCAGAGCCCTGAAAGGTGGAGCTATTACGGATGAATTTATGTCGAATTTTACGCTGAACGGCATAATGTACGACACTGATAACTCGTGGGCCATTATTAATAACCGGATGGTTAGAACCGGCGACGTTTTGGACGGCGCAAAAATTATATCAATATCCCCCCAGAAAGTCATACTTACGTTTAAGAGGGAAACATTCGGGCTTACCGTTAAATAAATTCTATCTTTTTGCGGTATCTATTGCAGATCCAAGGCAAATTTATATATTTCAAAACCACCCATGTCTATCTTTTCAACTTCTCTGAAACCTGTCTTCTTGAGTAAATTAATCGCTTGTGCCATTCTTCCCGTAGCCCTGAAAACAATTCGCTTGTAATTGTTTTTTCTGCAATGATCTATCGCCTTATTGAGAAGAAGGGCTCCGTACCCCTTCCGTCTCACCGCCGGTTTTACGAATAGTCTCCGCAACAGGGCCGTATCTTTGGAGTCCTCTTTTACGCCAACGGTGCCTATAACGTCATCTTCCGCGTCAATGACAAAAAATGTATCACGCTTTCCACCGTAAGTTTTAGCTATGTCTGCAATGTCACTGCTTTCGTAAATACTTTTGTCAAAAGGGTATTCTTTTGTCAGTATCGATACGATGAGATTCTTTACGCCTTCGCCGTCTTTTTCGCTAAATTTTCTTACCAGCATTTTTGTTCTCCCATGTTAATAGCACTGGCCGGGGACACTTTCCTTAAAAGCCACTGCTGCCATCCGACGGAAAATGTCCCCATATCGGCTGTGGTGCTTTCATTAGTTTTTTGGTTCAACTGCAATGTCTGTGTCGCTTATTTGTAGCCATACATTTCGGCTTCTGGGGCCGTCAAATTCGCAAAAAAATACACCCTGCCATGTTCCGAGCTTAAGCCGCCCATTTTCTATGAATAATGTTTTTTCATTCCCCAGTAAACTGGATTTGATGTGAGCGTCCGAATTACCTTCGGAATGAGTGTAATCCCCGCTTTCCGGAATCAATTTGTCCAATGTACGTATAATATCTTCCTTTACCGCGCGGTCCGCGTTTTCATTTATAGTAAGACCCGCAGTTGTGTGCGGAATAAAAACACGGCATATGCCTGTCGATACGCGTGATTTTGCGATCACGTTCTCTATCCGGCGCGTGATGTCAATAAATTCGCTACGCACGGAAGTATTAAGATCTATCATATACAGCATTTACGCTATGAGCTCCCTGATAGTTGCCTGAACAAGGTCTTTAGGTACATTTTTCACAATAGCCACTTTGCCGATTTTTACGGGAAGCACAAAAGCATTTACACCTTGAACAAATTTTTTATCGTGAAGTTGAGCAGCCCAGATTTTCGAAAACCTTATATTTTTAATTTTAACCGGCAGCCCCGCCCTTTTTATGAGCGCTTTTATTTTTGATAATTCTTGATCGGAAAGCATGCCTAATTTGTTCGACAGATGTGCTGCGGCTACCATGCCGATTGCCACGGCTTCGCCATGATTATATTTGCCTCGATAGCCCGAAGCGGCCTCAATGGCGTGGCCGATAGTGTGGCCGTAATTCAGCGCCGCCCTTATACC
>JAQUMG010000232.1 GCA_028718265.1 Candidatus Omnitrophota bacterium | reverse complement strand
GCACGGCTTTCTCTCATACCTTATGAAATGCGCGGTAACCGGTACGCCGTATACGGTATTCGGTTATAAAGGAAAACAGGTGCGGGATAATATCCACAGCAGGGATCTGATACGCGCCTTTCACGAGTTTTTTAAGGCGCCGAGGCAGGGAGAAGTTTACAACATGGGCGGCAGCCGTTACAGCAACTGCTCGATGCTGGAAGCCATAAAACTATGCGAGGGCATTACCAAGTGCAGGATGAACTGGACCTATTCGGAAACCAACCGCACGGGCGATCATATGTGGTGGATAAGCGATATCGGCAAGTTTAAGAAACACTATCCGGCGTGGGCGCTGGAATATGACGTACCGAAGATTCTCGGCGAGATATACGATCTTAATGCTGAGAGATGGCGTTCTGCTTGTTCGTAACCAGATAGACTTTGTGCCGCAGCACATCTTTAAGTAAATCTTTTCTGCCGTTCAATACGTCCTCAACGACGCTTTTCTCGAACACACCCCTAAGGCGCGACTTCCAGGTATCTTTTTCATCCATTACTACAAGCTTTGCCTTCAGGTCATCCGGAATAAGTTTCTCGTAATCATTTTCAGAAATAACGAGATAGCAATCGCTGCCCGATGTCATATACGTTATCAGCTTGTCCCTGTGAACGGGAAAAGCAGCTTTACGGTCTTTCCATTTGACGTTAATTTCATCAATGGGCATATCGAGATATACGCTGAGTTGCTGCTGGCTGATATCTATAGACCCTATCGCCACCTTATCCCCTTCTTTCAGGTTTTGTCTTATTTCTTCCGAAAATTTGGGAAAGATATTATCATTCAATAACGGCAAAACTTTTCCGGAGACAAACAGCAGAAATATACACGTCACAACCGGCAGCGCAAAAAGTGACGCCGTGCCTTTTTTTTGCCAATACGGCACAATGAGTAAAACCGGCAAAAGAATAATGGCATAATTATAAAAAGGAACAGCCGACGGATAGAGGTGGCGCATTATGTACAGAACCAACGGAATGCCTATTGCATAGACTATTATTATCACCGCATACATAATATTAAAATTCGGAGACTTAAACTGCAGGCCTTTTCTTTCCAGATTTATCAGGTATCTGGCCACAAGAAGCCCGAATGCCGGCGCTATTGGAAGCATATAATGATATATCTTCGATGACATGAGCGTGAAGACCACGAATATGGTAAAGAAAAAACTCAGGACAAGTTTGTAAGAATCCCGTTCGCGCGGATCTCTATGCTTATTTTTGAACGCATCTATCAGGGCAGCAGGTAGAAACGCCGAATGAGGTATAAAAAATACCAGTAAGGCCGGAACGTAATCAAAAAAGTTGAGAAGATAGGGCCCTAGAAACGCCAGGCCTCCTTTATTCTCCGGAGAATAAAGCACTCTTTTGACCGTTTCCTTCGCGACTATGTGATGAAGATACGCGTCGCCGTGCAACTTGTACATCAGGAGATACCATGGAAGTCCGATGGCCAGCATAATGATTAAACCGAGCGGGATATTCATGGATTTAAAAAGATTCCATTTTTTAGTGCTGACGATATAGGCAATGGCCGCAATAAGAGGAAGTATAAACCCGCCCAAACCTTTCGTCGCTGTAGCAAGGCCCAGCATCGCGAAAAATGCCATAAAGAAGCCTTTGCCTTTTACAGGATCCTCTGCTCCCCTGATAAAAAGGTATATGGCATAAGTCATCATAAACGTCAATGCCATGTCAGGAGACGCGTATCTGGCGTACATAAAAAACAGCGCGAAAGTCGCGGTCATCCCTGCGGCTAATAAGCCTGTTTTCGGATCAAAAAGCCTTCTGCCGATGCTGAAAGTGGTGAGTACCGTAAAAATGGCGAATAAGGCGGAAGGAAAGCGTGCGGCGAAGTTATTTATGCCGAATGTCAGGTAGGAAAGGCTTACGCACCAGTAAAAAAGTATGGGTTTAGCAAATCTGAATTGACCGTGGTAATAAGGCGTTATCCAGTCGCCGCGGGCAAACATCTCCTTGACGCTCTGGAAATAAAACTTTTCCATTTCTATTATCGGCAGAGCGCTGCCCAGATTGTACAGAAACAGTACGGCACATATGATGAATAACGAAAATTTTATATAAATTTCTGATTTTTTCAAACTGTCCCGACTTTTATGCTTTTTCCTTACCGTATGGCGATATGTCTCTCAGGCCTTTTATAATCGGCGGAAGGTTTTTTATGATACTGTCGATGTCGGCCTCGTCATTATAACGGCTCAGGCTGAAGCGGATGGATCCCTGAATGAAAGTAAAAGGCACGCCCATGGCCCTCAGTACGTGCGAAGGTGTCAGGGAACCCGACGTACAGGCAGAACCGCTCGATGCCGCAATATCTTTTTCGTCAAGCCTCAGCAAAATAGCCTCGCCCTCCACAAATTCGAAAGCTATATTGCTCGTGTTGGGCAGTCTTTTTTCCCTGTCGCCGTTTACTCTGGAATGCGTTATAGACTTTAAAAGAGCGTTTTCCAGTTTATCGCGCAGGTTTTTCACACGGGTTCTTTCTTCTTCGATATTCTTCCTTGCTAATTCGCATGCTGTACCCAGCCCTACGATAGAAGCTACATTTTCAGTACCGCCGCGCCGGCCGTGCTCCTGATGGCCGCCGATTAAAAACGGAGTGAATTTCGTTCCTTTCCTGACATAAAGCGCCCCCACCCCTTTCGGGGCATGAAGCTTGTGCCCTGACATAGCCAAAAGGTCCGCGGGCAGCGTCGTCAGCTTGAAAGGAATCTTGCCTACGGCCTGGACTGCATCCGTATGAAATATAACGCCTCTTGTCCTGGCGATTTCGGCTATTTCCTCGACCGGAAAAATCACACCGGTTTCGTTGTTGGCATACATTATGGAAATAAGAAGAGTGTCCGGGTCTATCGAGGCCTTAAGCTCATTCAGATCTATCATGCCTTCGCTATTTACCCCCAGGTATGTTACGCGATATCCGATTTTTTCCAGATACTGGCATAAATTAAGCACCGCGGCATGCTCTACCTTTG
>JAQUMG010000231.1 GCA_028718265.1 Candidatus Omnitrophota bacterium | reverse complement strand
GGAAGGTGTTATCGCCTTTTACAATGGCCTCATATATTCTCGTCCTTCCCATGACATCATCACTTTTTACCGTAAGAAGTTCCTGCAATGTGAATGCAGCGCCGTATGCCTCAAGTGCCCATACTTCCATTTCGCCGAAACGCTGGCCGCCGAACTGCGCTTTACCGCCCAGGGGCTGCTGTGTCACCAGCGAGTAAGGTCCTATTGACCTGGCGTGTATCTTATCGTCTACAAGATGTGCCAGCTTCATCATATAGAGGTAGCCGACTGTTGCACTTTGATCAAATCTGTTACCTGTCAAGCCGTCATACAGGATCTGGCGCCCGTCTTTCGGCAGGCTCGCCTTTTCCAGTTCCGACTTTATTTCGCTTTCAGTTGCACCATCAAAGACGGGGCTTATAGCCCTGTATCCTAAAGCCTGTGCGGCCCAACCCAGATGCGTTTCCAATATCTGCCCTACATTCATTCTTGAGGGAACTCCCAGAGGATTAAGTACCATCTGTACCGGCGTGCCGTCGGGAAGGAACGGCATATCTTCTTCGGGAAGAATTTTCGCTATGACACCTTTGTTTCCGTGCCTGCCGGCCATCTTGTCTCCGACGGATACTTTCCGCTTGCTGGCGATATAAACAGATACTTTCTTGACAACTCCCGGCGGTAATTCGTCTCCGCGTTTTATCCTGTCGATTTCGCGTTCCTGCTCAAATGCCAATTCTTCGATCTGTTCATCGAGCATTGTTACCACGCGCTTTATTTCGTCTTCCACTTTTTCGTCTTCTTCTATCCTTAAAGTAGTTATGTCGCATCGTTCCAGTTTTTTAATATCCCCCTTCTTGAGGGTTTTGCTTTTTGAAACAATTATGCTGCCCGTCTCATCGTCAAGAAGGCTGGCCGACAGCTTAACTCCATGCAGCATCTTCGCGAGCTTCAAAACCTTCTCTTTCTTCAGGTTAACGATTTGGCTCTCGTAAAACTTTGTGATTTCCGATATCTTCTTCAGTTCTTCGGTTTTTTCTTCTTTTGTCTTGTTTTTCGCCTCTTTGCGGGAAAAAACTTTAACGTCCACCACTATACCTTCTGTGCCCGGCGGAGCTATAAGCGAAGCATCTCTGACATCGCCTGCTTTTTCGCCAAAAATGGCTCTAAGCAGCTTTTCTTCGGGAGATAACTCTGTCTCGCTTTTAGGCGTAACCTTGCCCACGATTATGTCGCCCGGCATTACTTCTGCCCCTATCCTTATGATTCCCTCTTCGTTAAGATTGTTGAGCATCTCCTCGCCTACATTAGGTATGTCGCGCGTGATTTCCTCGACCCCCAGGCGGGTTTCCCTTGCCTCAATTTCGAATTCTTCCACATGTACCGATGTATAAACATCTTCTTTTATCAATTTTTCACTTATCAGGATCGCATCCTCAAAGTTGTATCCTCTCCATGGCATAAATGCTACAAGAATATTTCTGCCTAACGCTAATTCGCCGCCTTTTGTCGAGGTGCCGTCGGCTATAACATCACCTTCTTTGACCGTATCTCCTACCTCGACGATCGGCCTCTGGTTGATGCAAGTGGACGAGTTAGACTTATCAAATTTTCTCAGTTGATAAACGGTTGCACCCACAGTTATATGCGCACCATCTACTTCCGTTACCCGGCCGCTGTTTTTTGCCACAATTACGGAGCCTGAATCTCTTGCGACCCGTCCTTCGATGCCGGTCCCCACGAGCGGAGTTTCGGTATATAAGAGCGGCACGGCCTGTCTTTGCATGTTTGAACCCATAAGGGCTCTGTTCGCGTCATCGTGCTCAAGGAACGGTACAAGACTCGCCGCGATACTTACCAGCTGTTTCGGAGATACATCCATATACTGCACCTTCTCCGGTTCCACCTTCGGAAAATCGGTCTTGTATCTGCAGAAGACTTTATCGTCTACTAAGCGACCGTCCTTATCCAGTTTGGCATTGGCCTGCGCTATGATAAAATTGTCTTCCACGTCAGCTGTTAGATAATCTACTTTGTCGATAATTCTGCCCTTTTCGACTTTTCTGTATGGTGTCTCAAGAAAACCATGTTCATTTACCCTTGCATAGGTGGATAGTGACGCGATAAATCCTATATTTGGTCCCTCAGGTGTTTCTATGGGGCACATGCGGCCATAATGTGAATAATGGACGTCTCTTACCTCAAAACCGGCTCTTTCACGATTAAGCCCGCCGGGGCCTACTGCGCTTAAGCGCCTCTTGTGCGTAAGTTCGGCAAGAGGATTGGTCTGGTCCATAAATTGCGAAAGTTGACTTCTGCCGAAGAAATCCCTTACCGAGCTTGATATGAGTTTGGAATTGATAAGGTTATGCGGCATCACGTTCTCTAAGTCATAAATGTTCATTCTCTCCCGCGCGGCACGTTCTATTCGCGCCAACCCTATCCTGAATTGATTTTGCAAAAGCTCTCCTACTGACCTGATGCGCCTATTACCCAAATGATCTATATCGTCGGTAGAGCCGCTGCCGTTCTTAATCTGGATCAATTTTACAAGCGCCTTAACTACGGTACCGATCGTCAATGTCGTATTATCGGCCGATTCATTCATACCTAGTTTCCTGTTCAGCATAAATCTGCCGACACGGCCGAGGTCATACCGTTTGGAATCAAAAAACAGTCTGGTCATAAGCGTTTCGGCATTTTCGATAGTCGGCGGATCGCCGGGCCTTAGTTTTCGATAAATATCCAGCATTGCATCTTCTTTGGTCTTGCAATGGTCCCTCTCAAGCGTATTAATCAGTTCCGGCATCGGATTGATCAGCACTTTTACATTCCTTGCACCGGCGTTCCATATCCGGTTAACAAGATCCTTCGTTATTTTCTCGGTAGCGCGCGCAAACGGAAGACCGCTTTCACCCGTTACGTCACTGGCGAGAACCGAACCTATTAATTTTTCTAATTGGCTTTTTCTGGTGGCTTCTATTTTTTCTATACCGCAGATAGTTTTAAGGATGTCTTCGTCTTTGGACAGGCCCAGCGCTCTTAAAAAAGTAGTAGCGGCAAACTTTCTCCGCCGGTC
>JAQUMG010000230.1 GCA_028718265.1 Candidatus Omnitrophota bacterium | reverse complement strand
TTAAAATTTCTGTGGAACCGGGAGTAGATATGAAATTTTTTATTATTTCGATGGCCTGTTTTGCACTGTATCTTTTTCTCGTCGTGCCGGCGGTTAATAGCCCGCTTACGACCGATGAATTGACGTGGCCGATAGCTGCACAGTCATTGATCCAGAACGGGAAAACAGTAGTTTTTTACGGCGAAAGCGTGCAATCATCCCCTCCGTTATATGTAAATACGCAGGTCTTTTTATATAAGCTGCTGGGTGTTTCCAATTTTTCTTCGAGATTAATCGGAATAATCTGCGTCTTCTTTCAGCTTATCGTACTCTCTTGTTTCGGAAAAATATTTTTTAACGATAAGAAGGAAGAATGGAAATTTGTATTGCTAACTTCGCTGATATTTATTACTAACCCGGCGATCATTCAGGGCTCACTTATTCCTTTTGAAGATATGAGCCTGTTTCCGCTGCTTCTTGCTTTATTCGCTTTAGCATTCATAAAACTGGCAGAAAGGCCCGGATTGGCAAGCGCACTGATTTTGGGCACAATTTTTGCAGCATGTCTCTGGCCAAAATTTACTACGCCCCTTGTGTTAATACCATGCATGTTTGTTTATTACCTTTTAAATAAGGATTCAAAGGGTATGGGCCATGCCATAGCCACCCTCTTAATAGGCATATTTTTATTTCTTTCTACCTGGTGGGCATATGCAAACCTGAGAACGCTGGACTTTACGGCACCTATAAATTACGCCGTCTCAGCTTTCCTGTCAAAGCAAGCATATAAGCAGACGGCATCCGTATTTTTAGGTTTTTCAACGAATATCATCAGATTTATTCTATGGTTCGGTCTTTATTCATTTTTATTGGGGGCCATTGCTCTGGCAAAGCGCATATCGTTCTTTATGAAAAAGAAAATCCTAGAACCGGTGGATTTTTTGGTCATTTATATACTATTTGTAGGGGTCACCTATACTTTTGTGGGCGGGATGACCTTCGGATTTCCTAAATATTATTTTCCGATTTTTCTGCCGCTGGTTATTCTTTCAGTGTTTACATTTAAAGAGGTGTTGGATGAGATATCAGTAAAAGATGCCGCTGTATATATCGGTACGGCGGTTTTGACGTTTTTTTACTTCTATTTTGTAGTCGGAGATCCGATATATTTCTTTAATTTCTCCATGAGGGAAATGATCGTAATTGGGGAAGCACCGGTTAAAAATGTTTTCTATCTCTTCGGCGATAAAGTTTTTTTCTATGTCGTGCCGGGCGTTATCGTGTTTTTGATAGTAAAGGCCTATGCGCGAAACCGCAAACTCATTACCCGCATATTGATAACTTTACTTATCATGATATTTGGCGCCAACCTAGCATTGGATGTTATTCATCGTCGGGCGTCTTATATGACGCGGTATTGCTACGGCGAGGAAGGAACAGAGGATTTAATAGAGCATCTGCATCGTAACTTAGCGGCAGGAGATGCTGTCTTAGCCACGTGTGACATCATTTATTACCTGAGGCAGAAGGGGCATGATGTCTCTTATATTTCGGATGCCGTGTGGTATCATACGGATGACATCGAAAAAATAATCGGAGATCCTTCCGTCAGGTTTGTAGTTTACAGCGTAGGGCATAACGACATTAACCAGTTTAAAAGCACTATTTTAAATCCGGCATTTCAAGCCGGGCTGAAGCGCCGTTTTGCCCGTCAAGAGGTCGGGACATATACGGTATGGCAAAGGATGAGATAAATGCGGCCTAATTTTATTGAGAAATTATATCGCCGGATTCATAAAAAGCTTTCAGTTCCCGCAGAGCGGGAAGAATACTCCGGGGGTTATTGGCAGCGGAGAGTCAGGGAGGAGGCCATTGGCTTGTGCGGCAGCCTTGGGGCGGGCCGGCTCGTTGAGATAGGCTGCGGAGAGGGGCTTTTTATGATCGGATTAGCGGCGCGGAATCCGTCGGTTTTAATACAAGGTATCGATAATAATGCGGCGCGGTTAAAAATGGCGGCAGGGCGGTGCGCCGCAGGAAATTTCAAAAATATAAATTTGATGCTTCTGGATGCAAAACAATTGCCGCTTCCCAGCGGGCAATTTGATACGGCTGTTTCCGTGAATGTATTTTTTAATATGGAGTCACTGGAGGCGGTTACGGATGTCTTGAAAGAAATGAAACGCGTATGTAAAAATTCAGGCAGGATAATTTTTGATTTTCGCAATTCGCTGAATCCGCTGCTCACGGTTAAGTATAAACTCGCGCGATATTACGACAGCACCGTGAAAGACCTTCCTTTAAATACTTATGAGCCGCGGCAGATCGAGGGGGTTCTGAATGATCTGGGCCTGGAAATAACCAGAAAAAGGTTTATAGGCTTTCCGGTGCAGAAGATTGCGCCGATTATCGTGATCGAGGCAAAAAACCGATGTTAACCATACTACCCATTATAAGTTCGCCCATAACCGCGGGCGATGTAAGAAATGCTTTCAGGCATACGGGTAAGAAGCGTGCCGGAGAAGATTTCTGCGCCGCGTTTTCCGCCTTTATGCGATTGCAGCATGTCTATGCTACCAATTCCGGCATATCATCATTTTATCTCATTCTGGAGACACTTAAGGAATTGTCTCCGGGAAAAGAAGTAGTTTTGCCGGCATATACCGCAGGCAGCCTGGTAGTGGCAGTGAAAAAGGCCGGACTTGTACCGATATTGTGTGATATTTCGAAAGAAGATGCCGGCCTTGATATCGGCTCTTTAGCGGGTGCGGTATCTAAGAATACACTCGCCGTGGTAGGCGTTCATGCTTTTGGTATTGCCATGAAAGGAATAAGAGAGATAAAAAGAAAGCTGCCGGAAGATGTATTTTTTGTAGAGGATTGCGCCCAGTCGTTCGGTACCGCTGTAGGAGAACAGCTGACCGGCAGTTACGGCGATGTCAGTTTTTTTAGTTTTAATCGCGGCAAAAATATGCCGCTTTGCGGATCAGGCTGCATAGCGACTAATAATAAAAAAATAGCAGCAGCGCTCGAATTGAAGATAAAAAACCTCGGCGAAACAGGCGCATCTTCCGCCGCGTCGGCATTTTTCGCTGTATTGTCTCTTTCA
>JAQUMG010000229.1 GCA_028718265.1 Candidatus Omnitrophota bacterium | reverse complement strand
CTTACCGGCCTTTTCCCACCGCATAATGGTCCGCGGGGTAACGCCGACTTCCTTTGCGACTTCTGTTATTGTTAGCCGTTTGTCCATCATTTACACTTCCTCCATTTTATATAGTTATTAGTAAAGGCTTGTCTATGAACAACTATGACAGATATATAACAACATACATATTCATGGGTAAGCATTATCTGTGCCAACTTATCCATGAGGGAAAATGTTTTTAAACCGGCTTTGTGTCCACTCATCTGGACACAAATGTCGAAAAAATAGAAAAATGAAAAAATATGTTGCTTTTTATTGCTTTAACTGATAATATAGACTCCCTTAGGAGTACATACATGAAACATAGATTCGGACATCATCAAAAATTCTTCCAGAAAATGGTACTCACGCCTCAGATGAGGCAGTCATTAAAGCTTCTTGGCATGTCCGCGAAGGATATCAGCGAGCTTATCAATTCAGCCGTAGAGGCAAATCCTTTCCTGCAGAAGATCCTTGATGGAAAAAAATCAAATAGCAGCCGGTCTACTGTCGCCCGCACAAACATTGCCGAAGAGTACGGCGAAGATATAATCAAGGAAAGGCGCGACCCGCGCGCATCCCTTCTCTCGCAGCTCAGGCTGCTGGATCTTACGGATAAAGAGCTCGAGATAGCGGAATACCTTATATATGAGATGGATGACAACGGCTATATCACTGCCGATACCGACGAAGTGGCCGGAGATTTATCTGCCGATGCAGAAGAAGTTGAAAATTGCATTATAGCCATACAGAGCATGGATCCGCCGGGTATCGGCGCAAGGGACATACGGGAGTGCCTCCAGTTACAGCTGAAAAGAATGAATAAGGAAGGCTCTCTGGAATACAGGATAGTGTCCGAATTCATCGATGAAGTGGCAAAAAGCGATAAAGAAAAGATAGCCAGGGCATTAAAAATAGACAAAGAAGCTGTCCGCGTGGCTGTCAACAACATAAAAAAGCTTAATCCCCGGCCGGCAAGCAACCTGTTGACCGAACAGGCTCAATGGATCGCCCCGGACCTGACAGTTATATTTAAAAACAAAAAGATCCGCCTGGAGTTAAATCGTGAATGGCTACCCCGCCTGAGACTTTACAATCCTTATGAAAATAAATTAGGCACTATAAAAGATTCCGACACGCGCGAATTTATTAAGGAGAACATGGAATCCGCGAAACATCTGATCGACGGCATAAAGCGGCGCGAAGAGACGATGTGCAAAGTAGCCGAGCATATATTGAGTTTTCACAAGGATTCGCTTAAAAACGGCGGGCATGACCTGAAGAGCCTGATGATAAATGATATAGCAAAAACACTGCGCCTTCATCCTTCTACGGTAAACCGCGCGATTTCGAATAAATATGTGCAGATAGACGATAAAGTAATTACGCTTAAAAGTCTCCTGAGCAGCAAAATAAAAAAGACGAACGGCGAATCGGTTTCGAAGATAAGCGTAAAAAAGCGGATTGAGGCATTGGTAAAAAATGAGGATAAGTCCCGCCCGTTAAGCGACAATACAATTCAGGAAATGCTAATTAAGGAAGGCATTATGATCCACAGGCGGACCATAGCCAAATACCGGAATTTATTAAATATACTACCAACTTACCTGAGAAAAAATAAGTAGTCAGCTTCGTCAAAACTCCGACATCAGCCTAAGCCCGGTATAGAATCCGGCATCTATATCAACCTTTCCCCCGCCGTCCCTGTATTTCATGGACCGGTCAAAGATGCCGCCGGCCGTCAGAACTGCTTTCGTAAATTTGCTGAATTTGAATTCCAGTCCGCCTCCTGCGGTTATATCTTCGTATCTCAATATAACATCTTTGGCAGCGCCGCGGTCTACTTCATATTCGTCATAAGTAAAATTGCCTTCCGCAAAAAGTGATATCCTGTCGTTTAATGCATAAACAATATTGGGATTATCGGCAACCAGATTAAACGTCAGCTCCTTAACGGGTTTATAGATAACGCCGAATATCGGCCATACCGGGTATTTCAGTTTCGGGAATACGGCAACGCCACCTATGAGCGTCCATTTATCGTCCGGCTGGTAAACCAGAAACCCCCGGCTCGGCAGGCGGAATGCAGAGGCCTCAAAATCCCATTCATCGGAATAAAAAGACGGACTTATCCCCGCTCCGATGTAAGCGCCCTTTAATCCGAACAAGGGCAGGATAGTTTCAACGTCTGTGGTAAGCGCCACCAGGTGCGCCGGCAGGCTGACCGGGCCTTTCTTGTCTATGAACATAGAGTCGCTGCCCACTGAAAACGTTATGGGCAGCTTATCGAACAGTTTATATTCGTAGCTATACTCTCCTCCCGTAGAATAAATATCGGGCGTGTATTCTATATAGACATCCGCTTCATTGCGAAACGCATCTTCTTGTGTGTTTTCCCCGGCAACGCTTACATTCGCACAAAAAAATAGTAAAACAGCTATTATGGCAGACAGATTTCGTTTCATAGCTTAAATTGTATCATAATAGCTGATATATTCAACTATTCTTATGGTTAACATCGGGGATCTGTGTTATAATACTCAAGGTGCAGAAAGTTATGAACAGTTTAAGATTAAGCATTGTAAAAGAAGTCAGGGATATTCCCCGTCGGGAATGGGACAGTGTCTTCCCTCCTCATGCAATCGAAGGTTACGATTATTACAAGACCCTCGACGAGTCTAATCTCCCCGGTTTTTCCATGCGCTATGCCATTGTATGGGAAAAAGACACTATTGTCTGCATAGCCCCGTTTTTTACTACGGAATTCTCGTTCGATACGACCATTCAGGGCCGCCTGAAACAGCTTATAGTGTCTCTCCAGAAAAGATTCCCCGCGTTCCTTAAGATGAAAATACTTTTTATCGGCTCGCCGCTTACCGAGGAAGGCACCATAGGCCTCCGTCAAAACTGCGATAAAAATGAAGTGCTCCGGTTTTGCCTGGCAAAGATGCACCATATCTGCAATACGGAAAAAATAGGCGTTATTACATTCTACAGCCTGACGGCAGGCGATTCTTACATATTGGATTTTCTCAAAGAGAATAAGTTTGCGCAGATGGAAGCATTCCCTCTCGCGCG
>JAQUMG010000228.1 GCA_028718265.1 Candidatus Omnitrophota bacterium | reverse complement strand
TACCGGCCTCCTCTATATGCTCCATTATGCCGCCTATAACGGTAACGGACCCGTCGGATATGGCATCGACGTCGATTTCGCCCGCGTCATCCAGAAACTTATCTATGAGTACCGGCTTTTCGGCGGATACCTCTTTTGCTTCTTTTATAAACTCATTGAGCGATTTTTCATCGTAAATTATTCTCATGGCCCGTCCTCCCAAGACATATGACGGTCTTGCGAGAACAGGATAACCGATTCTTTTCGCGATCTTTTTTGCTTCCTCTTTTGACAGGGCGGAACCGTTTAAGGGCTGATCGATCTTAAGCTTCTTTACGAGGCTGGCGAATTTTTCTCTGTCTTCAGCCCTGTCTATAGATTCCACACTCGTACCTATTATGGGCACGCCTGCATCCTTTAACCTTTTGGCAAGATTAAGAGGCGTCTGGCCGCCAAACTGCACTATTACTCCTGCGGGCTTTTCCTTATCCACTATGTTCATGACATCTTCAAAAGTAAGCGGCTCAAAATATAATTTATCGGACGTATCATAGTCGGTAGAAACAGTCTCGGGATTCGAGTTCACCATTATTGTTTCATAGCCGAGCTCCTTTAAGGCAAACGAAGCATGACAACAGCAATAATCAAATTCTATGCCCTGGCCTATTCTGTTAGGTCCGCCGCCCAATATCATAATCTTTTTCTTTTTAGATTTCCTCGTCTCGTCTTCAGATTCATAGGTCGAATAGTAATACGGCGTGTAGGCTTCAAATTCCGCCGCACAGGTGTCAACTAACTTATAAGTAGTCTTTATCCCGCAGCTTTTTCTCTGTTCCCTGATGGACAATTCATCCCTTTCAACCAGGTTTGCTATCTGAATATCGCTGAATCCGTATTGTTTGGCTTTAAACAGCAATGAGGAATCCAGCGAATGGCCTTTTTTGTGCGAAACGGCGGAAGAGAGGATTTTTTCTAACCGGATAATCTCTTCTATATTTTTTATAAACCACGGGTCTATTTTGGTTATATCCGATACCTCCTCAACGCTCATGCCTTTTTGGATAGCGTATTTTATGTAGAATACTCTCGACGCGTTAGGCTCTTTCAACCGCTTCAAGAGCTTATCATAAGGAATCTGGTTATAATCCTTTTTATTATCAAGGCCGCTGTGGCCTACCTCAAGCCCTCTCAGGCCTTTTTGGAGCGCTTCTTTGAATGTCCTTCATATTGCCATTGTCTCCCCTACGGATTTCATGGAAATACCCAAAATATCCTCGGCCTCAGGGAATTTTTCAAAAGTAAATCTGGGTATCTTTACGACACAATAGTCGATTGTGGGTTCGAATGACGCCGGTGTCTCTTTTGTAATATCGTTTCTTATTTCATCGAGCGTATACCCGACTGCAAGTTTAGCGGCAAATTTCGCAATAGGGAAACCCGTGGCCTTGCTTGCCAGTGCCGAGCTTCTTGAGACTCTGGGGTTCATTTCTATCACTACCATTCGTCCGTCTGCAGGATTTACTGCAAATTGGATATTTGAACCTCCTGTTTCAACGCCTATCTCCCTTATAATCCGGATAGCGGCATCTCTCATCTTCTGATATTCTTTGTCGGTAAGCGTCTGCGCCGGTGCAACGGTAATGGAATCACCCGTATGAATGCCCATAGGGTCGAAATTCTCTATAGAGCAGACTATTACGACATTGTCTTTTGAATCCCTCATTACTTCCAATTCGTATTCTTTCCATCCAACCACGGATTCCTCGATGAGGATCTCATTTACCATGCTGTTCTTCATGCCCAAATCGGCTATGCGCTCAAATTCTTCTTCCGTAGTCGCAATACCGCCGCCGGTACCGCCTAAAGTAAAACTCGGCCTTATAATAAGAGGAAGCCCTATCTTTTTAAACGCGTCTTTTGCTTCTTTCGTGTTGCGCGCAAGGGCGCTCTTAGGCAGATCAAGCCCTATTTTCTGCATGGCCCTTTTGAATTCTTCCCTATTTTCCGCTTTCTTTATGGCCTGGTAGTCAGCTCCTATCATTTTTACGCCGTATTTGTCTAAAACTCCTTTTTCGGCCAGCTTCATCGCCGTATTCAACCCTGTCTGCCCGCCTAAGGTAGGCAGAAGCGCATCGGGCCTTTCCCGCTCAATAATCTTCTCCACTATTTCAGGGGTAATGGGTTCTATATAAGTAGCATCGGCTATTTCCGGATCGGTCATGATAGTGGCCGGGTTGGAATTAACGAGGACTACTTTATAACCCTCTTCTTTAATAGCCTTGCACGCCTGTGTGCCGGAATAATCGAATTCGCACCCCTGGCTTATAATTATGGGGCCTGACCCTATTATTAAAATTTTATTTATGTCGGTTCTTTTAGGCATGCTTACCTTTCATCATTTCTATAAACTCATCAAACAGATATCCCGCATCGTGCGGGCCGGGCGAAGCCTCCGGGTGAAACTGCACCGAAAATGCTGGAAATTTCTTATGCCTCATTCCCTCAGGCGTATGGTCGTTAAGATTGATATGGGTAACTTCCACTTCATTACTTGAAAGTGAATTCATATCGACTGAAAATCCGTGATTCTGGGAAGTTATGGATATGACACCTGTCTTGAGATTTTTAACCGGGTGATTTGCGCCATGGTGCCCGAATTTCAGTTTGTATGTCTTGCCGCCCATAGCCAATCCTAATATCTGCTGGCCTAAACATATGCCGAACATGGGCACTTTGCCCAAGAGGCACCTCACGCTGGAGATAAGATAAGTAACGGCTGCGGGATCTCCCGGCCCGTTTGAAATAAGCACTCCGTCGGGTTTTAATTTCAGGATATCTTCAGCTGTCATATTTGCGGGCACAACCGTTATGCGGCAGGCTCTATTCGCCAATTCCCTTAATATGTTGAATTTTACGCCGCAGTCTAAGACTACGACTTTATAGTCACCGTCATTATTCCACTCCTTGATGCCCGGTTCTATCACTTCTTTCACAAGATCCCTTCCTAAAAGCCCGGGTGATGCTTTTACTTTTTTTAGGAGTGCTTTATCGTCCAGTTCTTCTGTAGAAATAACCGCTTTCATAGCGCCCTGAAGCCTGATATGTTTCGTAAGTGAGCGCGTAT
>JAQUMG010000227.1 GCA_028718265.1 Candidatus Omnitrophota bacterium | reverse complement strand
GAATAAGATAAATACGAGCGGGCTTGAGCCGCTGAAAGCATCAGCACCTTTGCGCATTGTCTCTTTAAGCGTTACATTAACGGCCGTCGAACTATTGCGGTATTTATACCAAAGGATAAGGCCAACTGTTGCTATGATGAAATTGAAAGAGACGGCAACCAAAAGAGTGTGGCGGAATCCTAAAAGTTCTATCAGAAAACCCGCCGTCACTATAGTGCCGCACATCGCGCCTATGACATT
Source organism: Candidatus Omnitrophota bacterium (assembly GCA_028718265.1). Next base: position 2,887 of record JAQUMG010000227.1, on the reverse strand, counting down.
AGCAAGGTATAGATAGCTGAATCCCCTCGTGTCGTCCCGGTTCAACTCCTTGATAAATTTCATCATAAGCGGTGTCGTTGCACCCATACATATGCACCATGGCAGGATAGAGGCGCCGATTATCACGGCCGAAAAGAGCAGATACTTGAATGAATCGAAACTGCCGGCGGACAACAATAGATCCCGGCCGGCGCCGAATAGGTTTGCTACGACAAGCCCGCCGACACCTATCATAAATTCCGCAAGTGCATAATATACGATGGATAAAATGCCGTCGGATCCGGAGAGACGATCCATAAACCTTCCGCCGGCCCAGGAACCGATAGCCAAACCTAACATAAATACCGAGATAACTACGGAAAGTACCGGTGTTATTATACCGAAGGAGGCAAAGGCGAGCCTGAGCCATACTATCTGATAAAGAAGTCCGCAAAATCCCGAGACCAGGAAGAGGCTAAACAATATCAGATACAGGAAATTTGTTTTACGGATATTCATAGCTTTACCAATTGGACGGCGAACTAGGATTATTTGCTCTGCTTCGCGCTCCTGACTAAAAACTCCGATGGCGCTTCGCAGCAGCATTCTACTTCGCTACCAATCTCGACTGAAATTGCTACGAAGCCCTACCTCAGTTTTTCACTTAGAAGGGCGAAGTAGAATGGAGCTGGCGAATGGATTCGAACCATCGACCTGCGGTTTACGAAACCGCTGCTCTACCGACTGAGCTACGCCAGCACCAATGCTATAACTCTTTATTCTTTAATAACTTACTTTCGTACGCCGTCTTAGTATCTTCTTCGCTTTTCTGCGCTTGTGACCAAATTGTGCCTACTTTTTCCGATATTTCACCGCTACATCTTTAACAGAAATCCATGCTATCGATTCGATATTCTTTGCTATAGTTGTCCTCTCCTTGACAAAGCTCACAAGATATCCGGCGGCATTTCGAAATCCATTAGCAAGCTTCGCTAATGACGCGAAGTGCTTCTCATTCGGGGTGGAAGTGCACTTTACCTCAAACATCTTAACCGCAACACCATAGTCCAGCACAAAGTCGATCTCGTTATGATTTGAATCTCTGTAGAAGTATGGCTCAAAATTGAGATTATGATTATATTTCAATTTTAGGATTTCCGCAAGCACAAGATTTTCAAAAAACGCCCCTGCCTGAGGACCGGTACTCATTGTAATAGCATCAGGATATCTCAAAAGATATGCTAAAAGACCTGTGTCGGTAAAATAAAGTTTAGGGCTTTTAATAATCCTCTTCGATATATTTTTTGCATAGGGACGAAGAAGATAAATAAGCCGCGTGGACTCGAGAATAGAGATCCACCGCCTCGCCGATGTAAAGCTGACAGCCGCTTCTTTCGACAGCTCGTGAACATTGAGAATATTTCCCGCCCTGGCCGCCAAGAGCTCCAGAAAATTCTGAAACACTTTCAAGTCGTGAACGGATGTTATCTGACGAATATCGCGTTCGAGATATGTCCGAAGATACGAGGCATAAAACCGGTCCCGATTTGCGCCATGGGCGACAACCTCCGGGAAAAAACCCCGGAACATGGCTGAAAACGTTTGCCTCATTCCGTCGTCCCCTTCTCTTCGAGGCATCTCTTCTGAAGAAAAAGGCAACAGTTCATACAAGGCCGCCCTGCCCGCCAAAGACTCGCTTATGCCGCCCATCAGAGGAAAGTACTGAGAGCCGGTTAAAATAAAATGCCCCGCGTTTCTTCGGTCGCGGTCGACAACCATTTTTATAAACGGCAGTAAGCCCGGCGCATATTGTATTTCATCTACAATCATCTTTTCAGCGCGGGAAAGAAAAAGCTTGGGGTCGTCATTGGCAAGCTTACTTGTAAGCGGGTCATCAAAGGTCGCATAGTAATGTTTCGGGAATATCTGCTGAAGAATGGTTGACTTACCGGTCTGCCGCGGCCCTGTAAGAACAAGCACAGGGAATTCCTTTGCCGCCGCCAGCAATTCTTTTTCTATCACTCTATGGATATATCGTTTCATGGCAAAATAAGTATACACTATGTTTTATGTAAATACAACAAAAAAAAGCTAAAATACATAAAATTAGAGGCGTGAAGAAATTTTCGGTGGAAAATGGTGTCTGTCCCTAATTTAATATTATTTTCTCTTTATTTCTTCTTCGTCATATCTTCCGTATGATTTGAATCTGTGAAATAAAAGGGCCACACCCATTTATTCACCTTACAGCATACATTGAATCTATAAAATTTTCTATTTTAACAATTCTGAGGGTGTGATATTAAAAGCTTTCGCTATCTTTTCTAAGGTATCTACTCGTAACGCCGGCGGGTTTTTACCTTCAAGAAGCTGTATATGTTTATAGTCTACTCCGGACAGTTCGGCAAGCTTTTCTTGGGTATAATTATGCTGCTTTCTTAATTCGCGCAGCCGCTTTGCAATTTTGGTTGCAATCGTCCGTTCCATGCTAAAAGTATCCCATAAAAATATTCTTATTGACACCGTAAACTTACGGTGTTATTATAGGATGTATGAATAAGCCCAAAATCCTTGTAATAGATGATGAAATAGATATATGCGAAATGATGCGGGATTTCTTTAACGACAGAGGTTATGAAGTTATTTATTCGCTAACCGGCCAGGGTGGATTGGACGCTTTTTCAATCGAGAAACCGAATATAGTAATACTCGATCTGTGCCTGAAGGATATGTCGGGGCTTGAAGTATTGAAAACGATAAAGCGGGAGGATCCATCGTGTATCGTCATCATCATAACAGGATCAGCTTCAGATAATGACAGAATAGAGGCCTTAAGGGCAGGGGTGGATTACTATATCTGCAAACCATGTTCTATGAGTAGTCTCAATGATTTCATACTGCGGCTGAA
>JAQUMG010000226.1 GCA_028718265.1 Candidatus Omnitrophota bacterium | reverse complement strand
TGCGGCTATGGCATCTCCCCGCCCAAGAGACCCCACACCTTCGTTGGTCGTCGCTTTTATATTGATACGCGATTTGTCTATGCCGATTACCGCAGATATTGCTTCAACCATTTTGTCTTTAAAGGGCGTTATTTTAGGCTCTTCCGCTATTATCGCCACATCGATATTATTCACTGCGTATTTTTTTTCTGATACCATATGCGCCACTTTTTTCAGTATCTCGCTGCTTGCTATATCCTTGAAATCAGGGTTTGTATTGGGAAAATGCTGCCCTATATCGCCAAGGGCAAGCGCGCCCAAGAGGGCATCCGATATGGCATGAAGTATGACATCGCCATCCGAATATCCTATTAAACCTTTTACGTAAGGTATTTCAACGCCGCCCAAAAAAAGCTTCCTCTCTTCTACCAGCCTGTGTATATCGTACCCTATGCCAATTTTCATAACAGCACCTCGGCTATTTTTAGATCCTCCCTGGTAGTTATCTTGATGTTTTTTGCCGTGCCTTCGAGGATCTTGACTTTTCTGCCCATATATTCCAGGCAGGATGCTTCATCGGTTATTTCCTTATTGCCGCCTTTATATTTAAGGCACTGTTTAAGCAGGCCATACCTGAAAACCTGCGGCGTCTGTGCGCGCCAGAGGTTATTCCTGTCAAGCGTCTTTCTTATAAATAATTTTTTATCCGCCAGCTTTACCGTATCGGTCTGGCGTATCGCCGTAATACAGGCGCCGTATTTATTTGAACAAAGAACGGTCCCTTTTATCAGGTCCTTCGATAAAAATGGCCTTGCCGCATCATGTATAAGCACAAGAGAGCAATCCTCATCGACGAGGTTAAAACAATTCCTGACAGACTCAGACCTTGTTTTCCCTCCCGCTGTAACAAAGCGCGCTTTCGATATGCCGTATTTCTTTATTATTTTTTTAAGGCGCCCTATCAACCTGGGCTGGACCGCTACAATTATAGTATCTATATATTCGGATGAATTGAGGGTCTCAAGGGCATATATTATGATAGGCTTGCCGCCAAGCAGCACAAATGGTTTACTCTCGCGCAATCCCAGCCTATTGCCCGAACCGGCAGCCGGAACTATTGCGACTACTTTAGGCCTCATTTACCCTTCCAGCCGCCCTGTGATCTTGGGGAGTCCTCCAGCTTGGCAAATATCATCCTGCCTGCGGATGTCTGAAGCACGCTTGTTACCACTACCTTTGCTACCTGCCCTATCAGGTGCCTTGTATTATCGACTACGACCATGGTCCCGTCGTCAAGATATCCTACGCCCTGGTTATATTCTTTTCCTTCCTTGGAGATCCTCACTTCCATTGTTTCGCCTGGAAGCACTACAGGCCTGAGAGCATTGGCCAGTTCATTAATGTTAAGGACGGTCACTCCCTGCAGCTCCGCTATCTTGTTAAGGTTAAAATCATTGGTAACTACCTTGGCGCCGAAAAGCTGTGCCATCTTGACAAGCTTAGCGTCAACATCCTTTATATCCGGGAAATCCTCTTCCTGGATCCTTACGTTCAGCTTGGGATTTTTCTGTAATTTATTTAATATATCAAGGCCCCTCCTGCCGCGGTTACGCTTAAGAGCATCCTGCGAATCGGCTATCTGCTGCAGTTCTCTCAAGACAAACCTTGGGATCACTATCCTGCCTTCAACAAATTTTGTGTCCAGTATATCTGCTATCCTTCCGTCGATTATTACACTGGTGTCAAGAAGCACTATATCTTCCCGCTCATCCTGTCGGACAAATTTTACATAAGGTATGATAAGATTGAATTCATCCTTGCCCCTCATCGCTATGACCATTCCCAGATAACAGAACACTAGTATCAATATTATCTGTAGGGATGAAAAAAGCTCTATGCTCATGGGAATAAGCTTTAAAACGCTGGTGAGTATCCAGGCCATAAAGAACCCGAATATGAGGCCGAATACCGCCGCGGAAAGATTTCGGACAGAGAACCTCCTCATGCCGACTTCCATGAGGATTATTATGCTAGATCCTGCAAAACCGCATATCGCCCCGGTTACCTGCCACACCAGGTTATAATTTCCCATGAGTATACCGACATAATACCCGACTATGGTGCTTACTATTACGAAAAACGCCCTTAAATATAATACCGTCATATACTTTCTCCTCACTTCTTTTATTATTTATTGGCCCCGGGGTTTATTGAGCAGCTTCCAGGGATTATTTTTGATATCTGCAGTAAATTCTTCCAGATTCTTATAAACCGCGTCATCCGTTAACAGCTTCCCGACAGTCCCTTCGCCGTTCTTCAGCCGGGTAACTATCACGTTGACCGAATCCGTAAGGTTTCCGAGTTTCTCGAATATCTTATTCACTGAAGCCGGGTCCTTACCTGTAAGGATATCGCCGTCATTTAAAAATTTTGTACCTGTACCCGGAGATATCTCAAGGTATTTTTCCCCCATAAAACCGAGAGTGTTTATGGTCGCGATAGCTTCACTGTCGACCTTTACATTTTCCTTTATCCAGGCATATAGCTGGGCCTTCATCTTGTGTTCCTTTTCGTTGTAATATATCTTCAACCCGTCGATCTGGCCCACGCCGACACCCGCAAGCCTTACGGGCGCGCTTCCGCCTATACCGTCAACAAAGTTAAAATCTACTTTTATGTGGTAGCCGCGTTTTACCAGGTTTATATCCCCTATCGAAAATACGATTATAAATAGTATTGCTATGCCGATCATTATGAATATGCCTACCTTTAATTCAAAAACCTTTTCACCGTCCATCACTACCTCCGATTTTATTATTTATATTAAATGTGCGAAATCTATACCTCCTGTTATCGGGCCCGCTGCGGCGCCCGTAATAAACTGCTTTACGATCGGGTCTTTTGTATTCTTTATCTGTTCTGGGGTCCCATCCGCTATTATTTTTCCATTATAAAGCATGGTTATCCTGTCCCCTATCTTATACGCGCTCGTCATGTCATGCGTGACGGCTATAGAAGTGATCTTCAGTTTGGAATGCAATTGCACTATAAGATCGTTTATGGAATCTCCCATTATCGGGTCAAGCCCCGTTGTCGGTTCATCGTACAAAATTATCTGCGGCCTTAAAAATATAGCCCTCGCCAATCCGACGCGTTTTCTCATACCGCCGGACAGTTCCGCGGGTTTTTTATCC
>JAQUMG010000225.1 GCA_028718265.1 Candidatus Omnitrophota bacterium | reverse complement strand
TGCCGCGCCGAAAAAGATCATGCTTTCGTGGGTAGGATTAAGGGGTTCGGTTCCGATCATCTTGGCTACGTTTCCTATGGCGGCGGGCATTGCTCAGGCTGAGACGATCTTTAATATCGTGTTCTTCATCGTCATCGCTTCTGTTTTCATTCAGGGCACTTCGATCCCGCTCGTTTCAAAACTTCTGAAATTGGATGTGCCGCTACCAGATAAGAAGGCGTACCCGATAGAATTCGAGAAAGTGGAAGGTGTTGATGCGGAGTTGACGGATGTTATCGTGCCGCATAATTCAGTGGCCATAGGTAAGATGATCAAGGGATTGAACGTACCGGAGAAATGCTTGATTATGCTCATCTCAAGAAATGATAAATTTGTTATACCATCCGGAACAACAGTTATTGAAAGCGGCGATGTGCTACTGGTTCTTGCCAATGCGCAGGACTTTGCAGTTTTGCAACAAACACTTGCGCGTTTGAAGGAGCAAGGAGAATAGAATTATTATGAATATTGCGATATTGATTCCATTAAATAAACTGGAGTTATAAAGGTTCTTTCCGATAACGGTGATGTTAATTCCAGCGTATTTTTCCGACTAGAGTTCTTTCAATTTTACACAATACGGTAACGCACGCGCATGAATAAAACGGCAAGAACATTAACGGTATATAAAGAAAAGTCTTGACATTTCAGGTTGATTTGTTAGAATAATCTAACAAATTGAGAGAGGTCTAAAATGATGGCGCAAATGAATTCAACAAACAGCTTAAGCTCGACGATGGAAGATTATCTTGAGACAATTTATGAGCTCAAGCAGGTCAATGGTGTGGCTCGCGTGGGTGAGATCGCAAGCAAGCTTAATGTGAAAAGCTCAAGCGTTAATTCCGCGCTGAAATATTTAAGTGATCAAAATCTTGTTGTTCATGAAAAATACGGGTATGTCGGTCTGACCAAAGAAGGGGAAAAGACAGCGGCCGATGTTAAAAGCAAACATGATATTCTTTTTTGGTTCTTGACCGAGTTTTTGATGATCGATCCTAAAGAAGCCGAGAAAGAGGCGTGTTGCATTGAGCATTCGATCAGCACGGAAACATTTGAGAGGTTAACCAAATTTTTCAAGTTTCTTGAAAAGGGTTTTACTACCGAGAAGCCGAAGATATTGCAGTTGTTTGAAACTTATCTAAAGACCGGCAAGCGTCTTAAGTGCGACTGCGAAGACAAACGATGCGGTAATTAACCCATATTTTTTTACCCATTAAGTTAGAATAGTCTAACAATATTGCAGTAGTCTAAAAATGGAGGGTGTATGAAAGAGGAGAAGTGTCTAAGCGCTTTGAAGCCCAAAGACAGGGCTAAAGTTAAAAAGGTTTTAGGTGAAGGAAATCTCAAGAGGAAACTCTTGGACATGGGGATTATTCCGGGTGTTCTTCTTGAGGTTGTTAAGCTGGCGCCGCTGGGTGATCCGATCGAGATCAAGATCAAAGGCTATAACCTGTCATTAAGGAAGGACGAAGCCAGCCAAATTTCTGTAGAGGTGGGGGCATGAATCGATTGACGGGCGTAAAGACGGGAAGTCGGGTGGTGCTGGTATCAGTTGAGGGCGGCCGTTGTGCTGAAATGAGGCTTGCCGAAATGGGATTTTTGCCCGGAGTGGAGATTCAGATGGTCAACAATTCAGGGATAGGCCCTTTGACTGTCATTATCAAAGGAACAAAGCTGGCCTTGGGGCATGGTCTGGCCAGAAAAATATTAGTGAAGGAGGAACAGCAATGTCTGGAATAAAGAAAAGGATTTTGGTGGCGCTTGCGGGGAACCCCAATTCGGGGAAGTCCACTTTATTTAATAATTTGACCGGATCCCGCCAGCATATCGGAAATTATCCCGGTGTTACCGTTGAAAAAAAAGAAGGGCGGACAACCTATAAGGGGTATGAGGTTGTTTTTGTGGATCTGCCCGGAACGTACAGTCTGTCCGCGCGGTCAGAAGACGAGATGGTCGCCCGCAATTTCATTGTTGATGAGAAGCCGGACGTCGTGGTGCATGTGGTCGACGCGTCGAACCTTGAACGGAATATGTATCTTTTTACGCAGTTATCGGAGTTGGATGTGCCTGTTGTTCTAGCTATGAATATGAGCGACATGGTGGAGGGGAAGGGATACACCATAAACTACGAGATTCTTTCAAAAAGTTTAGGCAAGCCGGTTGTTCCGACTGTTGGGAATAAGAATAAAGGAATGAGTAAACTACTTGAAGCCGTGATTGCGGTATATGAAAAGATGATCACGGTTTCAAAAACGAAAGTTGATTACGGTTTGGAAATTGACTTGGAACGCACCAAGATCGCGCAGGTTCTCTCAAAAAATAACGTTAAACTAAACGGATATTCTAAGGAGTGGCTTTCTTTAAAACTTCTCGAAAAAGACCCGATTGTCGATGGTCACATAAAGGGCCTTGATTGCGCTTCTGAAATTGAGTGGCAGATCGAAAAGAGCCGTCAGCATTTGCGCCAGCATTTTGGCGATGACGCGGAAGTATTGATCGCCGACCGCCGCTATGGATTTGTGAGCGGGGTTTGTATGGAGGCGGTGAAGCAAACCACCGAAGACCGTCACGATGTTTCAGACAAGATCGACAAAGTGATCATGAACAGGTTTTTGGGGTTGCCGATCTTCGCTCTGGTCATGTATGGAATATTTAAATTCACATTTACGTTTTCAGAGCCGGTGGTGGGATGGTTTGAGAAATTCTTTGAATGGTTATCGTCACTTGCCTCATCGGTAATCCCTGAAGGATTGATCCAATCTTTCGTGGTTGACGGGATCATCGGCGGAGTGGGCGGCGTTTTAGGCTTTTTCCCGCTGGTTTTATTTATGTTCTTTGCGATCGCGTTTTTTGAGGACTCCGGCTACATGGCGCGTGCGGCGTTTGTTATGGACAGGATCATGCACAAGTTTGGCCTGCACGGAAAATCGTTTCTGCCGATGATGATCTCCACCAACGGCTGTGCCGTGCCCGGAATCATGGCCACAAGGACTCTGGACAGCAAAAAAGACCGGCTTATTACCATGATGGTGACGCCCTTTATGATCTGCGGGGCGAAACTGCCGATTTTCGCTTTGTTTATCGGGGCATTCTTTCCGGCGGAACACGGCGCGAACATGATGTTTTTAATGTACGCGCTTAGTGTCA
>JAQUMG010000224.1 GCA_028718265.1 Candidatus Omnitrophota bacterium | reverse complement strand
TAATAATGGGGCATCTGATCCCAGCCGGAACGGGCTTTTCGGCGCACAGAAAGATTGAAATGATAAAGAACGTTGAAGGCGCCGAGAACCCCAAATCCGCAGAGAAATCGGAAAAAGATTCAAAGAAGGACGGCTCCGGCGAAAGTTTAAAAGTATAAAATTAACGAGGAGCGTCAATGGCTCCACTAATACAGGAAAAAAAATGCCAACAATCAGTCAGCTTATAAGATTCGGACGGCAGCAATTCAAGAAGAAGACGAAATCACCTGCACTCGAGAGTTCGCCGCAGAAAAGAGGCGTCTGCCTTCAGGTTAAAACCCAGACTCCCAAAAAGCCGAATTCGGCATTGCGCAAAGTAGCAAGAGTGCGTCTGACCAACGGCATGGAAGTAACAGCTTATATCCCGGGCGAAGGCCATAACCTGCAGGAGCATTCAATAGTTATGATACGCGGAGGAAGGGTCAAAGATTTGCCGGGCATAAGGTATCACATTGTCAGAGGCACGTTAGATACAATGGGTGTGGCAAACAGGAAAAAGTCCAGATCTAAATACGGCGCCAAAATGCCTAAACAGTAATATTGCGGCGGCATAATACTCGGAGAAAAGATGAGAAGACGAAGAGCAGAAAAAAGAGAAGTTTTAGCGGATCCGAAATATAACAGCATTATCGTAACGAAGTTTATCAACGTTATAATGTCGGCAGGCAAGCGGTCAAAAGCGGAAAAGATCGTTTATTCCGCCATGGATATTGTAGCGGAAAAAACAGGAAAGAAGCCGCTGGAAGTGTTTGAAAAGGCGCTCAATAATGCAAGGCCGCTCGTTGAAGTCAAAGCGCGCCGGGTCGGCGGCGCTACATATCAGGTGCCCATCGAGGTTCCGCAGCAAAGAAGCCTCGCTTTGGCATTCAGATGGATACGTGATTTTGCAAGAGCCAGGGCCGGAAAGCCGATGGAGGAAAAACTGGCTGACGAATTATTAGATGCATACAACGGGACAGGTTCCGCGGTAAAAAAGAGAGAGGACACGCATAAAATGGCGGAGGCCAATAAGGCATTCAGCCATTACAGATGGTAACGGAGTAACGGTGCTACTAGAAACGATGGAAACTCAAAATTCTATAACAAATATGAACAAATTCATGGCGGGTGATACGCGCAATATCGGTGTCGTCGCGCACATTGATGCGGGAAAGACGACTACGAGCGAGCGCATATTGTATCACACGGGCAGGCTCTATAAATTGGGCGACGTGGATGACGGCACGACCGCTATGGACTGGATGGAACTGGAGCAGGAAAGAGGCATCACCATAACCAGCGCGGCAACCACGTGTTTCTGGAAGGGCAAGCGCCTCAATCTTATCGATACGCCGGGACACGTGGATTTTACGGTTGAAGTTGAAAGATCGCTGAAGGTTTTAGACGGTGCCGTTATAGTTCTGTGTGCAGTCGGAGGAGTGCAGCCGCAATCCGAAACCGTATGGAGGCAGGCCGACCGTTATAATGTTCCCCGGATCGCATTCGTAAATAAAATGGATCGTTTAGGAGCCAACTTTTTAGGTACCATAAAAGATATGCACGACAAGCTCGGCGCAAATGCTCACCCTATTCAAATACCTATCGGCTCCGAATCGAATTTCAAGGGCATAATAGATTTGGTAACTATGAAGGCGCTGATGTTCGAAGGAAGTGGAGAGGACAGTGGGTATAAATCCGAACCAATTCCTGAAAACCTGAAGGCGCTGGCCAGTAAGTACAGACACAATTTAATAGAAAAATTAGCCGAGGTAGACGAGCATGTGATGGGTAAATATGTACATGACGGCGGAATATACCCGCACGAAATGCTGGAGATTCTAAGACGGGTTACTATCACTAATAAATTTGTTCCGGTTTTATGCGGCTCTTCCCTCAATAATATGGGTATACCGTTCCTGCTGGATGCAATATGCGATTATCTTCCTTCGCCGCTCGACATCCCGCCGGCCAAAGGGATAAATCCCAACACCAAGCAGGAAGAGGTAAGAGAGCCGAGAAACGACGAAAAATTCAGCTGTCTTGCCTTCAAGATAATGTCGGACCCTTATGTAGGAAAACTGACGTTCGTGCGAGTTTATTCGGGAGTATTAAAAACCGGGGATTTTATCTATAACGCAAACAAGGAAAAAGAGGAACGCATAGGGAAACTTGTGAAGATGCACGCGAATAAACAGGAGATTTGTGACAGCGTAGAGGCCGGGGACATAGCGGCGTGCGTCGGATTAAAGCATACCACAACCGGTAATACCCTTTGCGTTGAAGAAAATCCTATCATTTTTGAAAGTATGCATTTTCCGGAGCCGGTAATTTCTATGGCGATAGAGCCGAAAACTAAGCAGGACCAGGAAAAACTTGGCAAAGGCCTGCGAAAGCTCGTCGAAGAAGACCCGTCATTCCGGGTGACCTATAATAACGATACAGGAGAAACGCTTATCTCCGGCATGGGAGAGCTTCACCTCGAGGTCATGGTCGAGAGGCTTCTGCGCGAATTTAAAGTAGGGGCAACCGTAGGAAAGCCGCAAGTTGCCTATAAGGAAACTATAACAAAAAGCGCCAGAGTCGAGGGCAAGTTTATACAACAGTCAGGCGGCAGAGGACAATACGGCCACGTAGTAATAGAAATGGCCCCGGCCCAGCCCGGAGAAGGCATAAAATTTGAAAGTAAGATTATCGGCGGCGCAATACCCAAAGAATACATTCCGTCCGTTGAAGAAGGCGTAGAAATTGCCGCGAAAAGCGGAGTGGTCATGAATTATCCGGTCACGGACGTAGAGGTAAAGCTGATCGACGGCTCATTTCATGAAGTCGATTCATCGGATCTTGCATTCAAGATGGCCGGATCTATCGCGTTCACCGATGGGATGAGGAAGGCTTCGCCGATATTGCTGGAACCAATAATGTCATTTGAAGTTGTGACACCGGAGGAGTATATGGGTGACGTGATAGGCGACCTTAATTCCAGGCGCGCCCGTATAGAATCCGTCGTACAAAAAGGTAATGCAAAAGTCATAGAAGGATCAGTTCCATTAAGCGAGGTATGCGGTTACGCGACAGCAATAAGAAGCTTGACACAGGGGCGTGCTTCCTATACAATGGAGCCTTCTTGTTATCAGGAAGTACCCAGAAATATAATGGAAAAAATCTTAGAAGGTTCTGAAGGCGTAAAAAATTCATAAGGAGGTAACATGGCAAAGGAAAAATTTGAA
>JAQUMG010000223.1 GCA_028718265.1 Candidatus Omnitrophota bacterium | reverse complement strand
CTCCCTGCTTACAGTAGCTTTCCTCTTTATTTATATTATGCAGGACCTAAGGGCGATTACACAAATACAAAACAAGGGTTTTTCGGTTTTGATCTGGGGATGAAGCAAGAAATAATGGAGGTCTTGAATGATTTGGTCGAGAAAAATTATGGGAGTTATTTAAGGTGTATATCTAAAGAAGAAATAAGGTTTTTTGCAAAGCAGTTGAAAAAAGAGATAGTTTTGGGTAGTGAAGGGTTTATGGAGACAGTAAAGCTGAAGATGGAAGTTTATTGTCAGGAATAGTCTATCAATAGGACGGAGTCTTTTGAGGCCATGCACAAGGATTTTGAGACTGAAAACAGGATATGTTAGAACATTTTAATTCGGACCGTGGATATCGAGAAATCAGGAGGGAGCTAAGATGAAAAACAGTGAAAATAATTGGCAGGGGTACCAGAATTGCCTGTTGGTTTGTTTATGCTTTTTATTCTTCTTTTTTTGCCTTCTGGTAAATAAGGCAGAAGCGAATAATGCTGCGGTTTCAAGTGTTTCTCTGGGCAATGTATCCTTAGGCCAGGTGACAGCCAAGGTACAGTTTAATATTTCCTGGGACAACTCTTGGAGAACATCTACTAATTATGACGCTACCTGGGTATTTATCAAATATTCCACAAACTCAGGATCAAGTTGGAATCACGCCACGCTTAAAACCTCAGGCACAAATCCTACGGGTTTTTCTCAAGGTTCAGGTACGGCCCTGGATATTATTGTGCCCTCGGATAAAAAAGGCGCTTTTCTACAGCGTTCTGCTAACGGCTCAGGGAGCGTTTCCACAAGTTCTATCCAATTTGTTTGGGATTATGGCGCAGATGGCGTTATCAGCACAAGTACTGTACGGGTAAAGGTATTTGCCATAGAGATGGTCTATATTCCTACTAACGCTTTCTATGCAGGTTCGGGTGGAACTGAAACGTCACCATTCTATACCTATCCTACGACCACGAATGCTTATTTAATAAGTTCGGAAAATGCGATTACTGTGGGAACAACGAGCGGTAATTTGTACTATGCCTCAAGCACATATGGCGGTGATCAAACCGGCCCAATTCCCGCGGCTTTTCCTAAAGGATACGCAGCATTCTATATGATGAAATACGAAATATCACAGGGTGAGTATGTTGATTTTTTAAACACTATTACTTCAAGTCAGGCTGCAACGAGGTGGACGACTCAAACTACTTACCGTCAGATGACCCTCACAGGGACCTATCCTAACTATTCAGCTTCAAGACCGGATAGAGCGTGTAATTGGCTTTCCTGGGCAGACTTATGCGCCTATGCTGATTGGGCGGCTTTAAGGCCTTTTACAGAGTTAGAATTTGAAAAGGCAGGGAGGGGGGTCTCTGTTCCCACGCCTAATGAGTATGCGTGGGGAAATACTACTATAACCGCGGCTGCAACTATTTCAGGCACAGAAGATGGTACAGAGACGATAACTACTACAGGCGCAAATTGCGCTTATAATAACACTACTTTTAGCGGCGGAGATGCGGGAACTGGGCCTTTAAGATGCGGTATATTTGCCACTGGTTCAAGCACCAGAGTAACCAGTGGAGCAGGCTATTATGGTGTAATGGAGCTTTCCGGAAATTTATGGGAGAGGCCGGTAACCGTAGGTAATGCTACGGGCAGGGCTTTTACAGGATTACATGGAGATGGCGCGCTAGATGGTACAGGCAATGCCAATGTTACTTATTGGCCGGGGACAGATGCAGTTGGTGCTGGCTGTCGCGGCGGCAGTTGGAGCGATGATGCCACGTTCGCTCGTACGTCTGACCGCGGCATCGCGGCGTACACGGTTTCGAGTCGGAACTACAGTCGCGGCGGCCGTGCCGTCAGAACCTCTCCATAAGATGTTTTGTAGGACTTTGGTCTTTTGAATTTTTGAGGGGTTGAAATATATGAAAGAAATACTGATAACTATAATTTGTCTTATTCTTATAACAACCCTAGCTCTTACTAAAAGACATGCTTTAAAGCCAGGGACTGAAGCATCTGTTTCTACTATTTCTTATTTTAGAGAAGCAGTAATTACTTCCGATACATCTAAAATAATCGCTCCGAATACTTTCAGCAATATAAAAGTATTCGCGCAGATTCATTAAAGGGTTCTTTGGCATTTTAGTTGACAACTGACGGGGCTGATTTTTAAGACTAAGGAATGTATGGTAAGAGGATCAATGAGATTAGATCTTACAGTTAAAGATTACCAGATAATTGCCTGTATGCATAATCCAGCGATAAGTTGTAAGGAGTGTCTATTTAGATGCGTGTGTCGATTGGAGATGGGGGGGGGGGTAAACAACAATTAAATAAAGTTTGAAAAAAGAAAAAATGAGGCTCTGGGAAAATGGAAAACAAGAAAATAACGCCAGTAGTTGAAAAACATTATAAGCTGATCCACTGGATGTTGCCCAAGATGGCCGATTTCCCCCGGGATCAGAGATTTCTGCTGGCAGACCGTATAGAAAGAATACTGCTTGATATATTGGAAATGCTGATAGAGGCAAATTATTCCAAGCAGAAAAGAGAGATTTTAATAAAGGTCAATCTGAAATTAGATGTTTTGCGTTTTATGATGCGGATTGCAAAAGATATGAAATACGTGAGCCTGAATGGCTATGATTTCTTCTGCCAATCAGTCATCGAAATAGGCAAAATGGTCGGTGGTTGGCTTAAGGCATCAGCTCTTTGAGCATATAATTCCAGAATCCCGCGGCCTACGGACCCCGGGAGCGGAAGTAAAACTGGAGAGGTTCAGACGCTATTTCCATCCCAAAAGCCTTTGAGGCTAGGGGAAAACCAGCAGTAATATCGGGCTGAGACTTGTTGGAGGTAAGTTTCTACCCGGTATGGCTTTTAAAAATGGTTCGGCGTCGTAAAAGTGGTGTGCTGGCTATCGCGGCGGCAATTGGAACAATGATGCCACGAACGCTCGTACGTCTGACCGCAACAACGCGGCGAACACGAATTCGAATCGGAACAACAATAACGGCGGCCGTGCCGTCAAAACCTCTTTAGTTTTACAATTCCTAAGGCTTTGCTGGTGCAGGATTGACAATGACAAAGGAAGTAAGATGAAGGTAAAAAATATTTATCCCAAGATAATATCAAAAGAGAACCTTTACCGTTCGGCCTATATGGCTTCAAGAGGCAGGAGATACAAAGATTCAACGGCGGATTTTAATTTTTTTCTCGAGGAG
>JAQUMG010000222.1 GCA_028718265.1 Candidatus Omnitrophota bacterium | reverse complement strand
AGAAGGGTTGCGCGATTATTTACTTAGACATGCAAGAACCGTTTATTCCGGTTATGGCGCGTCAGACCTGGAAATAGGCATCGGGGGAGAGAACCCGTTAACTGTTATGATCAGAAAATTATGCTTTCAAGATGCTGGTTTGAGAAAAACGCTTTTTGGAGATGATCACAGACTGCCTATGCTGTTTCAGTATAATCCGATAGACCATTTTATAGAGATAATCGACCGGGAGATAGTGGTTACAATAAGCAAGCCCTGGACTCTTTCTCCCAGGATAAGATATAACATCAAAGATGAAGGCGGCATGATCACTTTTGATGACATGAAAGAAAAGCTAAGATTGCGCAATATAGACATATTGGAACTAGAGAAAAAGTGTAACTATCCCCGCTGGTATGTGCCGTTCTTATTTATTTACGGCAGGAAAGACAGCACTGTTTCGGTCATGGGTGCCAACATATATCCAGAAGATGTGGAGAGTATAGTGTATTCGGATATCGTTTTGGCGAACAGCATTAATTCATTCTCTATTTCTCTGGAAGAAGATGCTGCCGGTAATCCTCGGCCATGCTTTGAGTTTGAGTTATTGGATATAAACCAAAAATCCAAAGTTGAAGAGAAATTGAAAGAAATACTGTCCGCAGGGCTGGCAAGGTTGAGCCTGGATTATAAAAAGGCCAAAGATGAGTATCCTCAGGCAGTAGAACCTATAGTAAGAATTTTTGATATGCATGAAGGACCTTTTAAGGAAGATCAAGCACGTATTAAAAAACGCTATGTGAAACAAGGCGGGGCCGAGCATAAGTAGAAAGAATAAAGTAGCTATGGCAATAATGCACATTTCAAAACTTGATGCGGCCAAAAGACAATTAGATACCGCTATAACCTTATTTTATCAAAAAGCAGATCCTGTATCGATACATACCCTGACTTGTGCTGCATACGAAATATTATATGGGTTTGCGAAATCTCGAAGAATGATAAAGACCCTAAAGAATAATATGTTTATAAAGGAAGAATATAGGAAGAAATTATACGGTTTGCTTAATGAGCCGCAGAATTTCTTTAAACACTGGCAAGGGGATTGTAAAAAACAATTAAAGTTCAACTCTGCTATAACGAAATACTTTTTATTAGATGCGATTGAGATATATATGATGATTACTGGTGAAAATCCACGCGAGATGACGGGATACAGAACATTATTTTTATTTAACAACCCACTATTCATTACCGGAAAAAACAGAAAAATGCTTTCTGAAATCTCAGCGCACGACCTTTTTAGTGAGCCTAAATTCCTAGGCAAATATCTGGATATTTTGTACCGTATGAAAGATTTGGATCTTCAAATTGCACCCGACTCTATAGAGGAAATAGGGGGCATGTCAAAAAGGAATACACCGCTAGAGGGGAGCGTCCCAAAGTGACACGTCCCCTAGTTACAACAGGCAATTTGTACTTCTGTAATTGTAAATAAGCAAGAAATGCGAAGATTATTTGATTCTTTGCCAAAAAAGTGGCGTCAGGCGATTGTGAGAATGCTGGAAAAATCAAGACGAGAGCTACCTCTTTTAACTAAGGAAATAGACAATCTTTCTTTTACACTACGGAACGCCGAAAGTTAACAAACGTAGTGTAAAGAGATGTATAAAGGATTAGCAATGTCGACAAAGGTGTATATAAAAACCTTCGGTTGCCAGATGAACTTCCGGGATTCGGAGTTTGTTATGGGGATCCTGCTCGACGCAGGATTCCGCCAGGCCGCTTCCATGGAGAAGGCGGACGTCATAATATTCAACTCCTGCTCAGTCCGCAAACACGCCGAGGATAGGCTCTTCAGCAATATCGGTGACCTCGCGTCGCTTAAGAAGCGAAGGCCTTCTCTTATCGTAGGACTCATGGGCTGTACGGCGCAGAGTTACAAGGCAGATGCGTTCGAGAGGGCGCCCTTACTCGACTTCGTATGCGGGACTGGAAACGAGAGCGATCTGCCGGAGATAGTGGGAAATATCATTAAAGACAGATGCCGGATCGTCGCAGCGGACAAGGTAAATGAAAAGCGGCCGGAGTTATTCCCGGCGCACAGGGGCAGTGCATCCAAGACATTTGTCTCGATAAGCGAAGGGTGCGATAACTTCTGTTCGTATTGTATAGTGCCTTATGTCAGGGGCAGAGAACGTTCGAGGGATACGGGGGATATTATAAGAGAGGTGAAGGGTCTGGCCGCGAGAGGGTTTAAGGAGATTACGCTGCTAGGGCAGAATGTTAATTCGTACGAAGGGGATAAGGAGAAAGGGTTTATAAAGCTTCTAGAACGACTCGATTCTATCGATGGCATCGAACGCATCCGTTTCATGACGAGCCATCCTAAGGATGCCTCGGAGGAGCTATTTAGGGCGATGAGAGATCTCGGGAAGGTGTGCGAGCACTTGCACCTGCCGCTCCAGTCGGGCTCGGACAGGATACTTAAATTGATGAATAGGAAATATACCCGTACGCGGTACAGCAAGCTCGTCGACGACTACAAGAAGATATTGCCGGAGGGTGCCATTACGACCGATATAGTAGTAGGTTTTCCCTCGGAGACGGATAGAGATTTTACCCGGACCGTTGATGTAATGAAAGCGGCCCGGTTCGACAGCGCCTTCACTTTCAAATATTCGCCCCGGCCTCCGGCTAAATCGGCCAGGCTTAAAGATAATGTGAGCGAAACGGTAAAAGAGAAAAGATTGAAGACTATTATCGCCCTTCAGTGTAAAATATGTGAAGAGAGAAATGTCCCGCTGATAGGCAGGACAGTCGAGGTGCTGGTCGATGGCTCCAGCGGCAGGGAGCCGGGCAAGCTTACGGGCAGGACCCGGACGAATAAGACGGTCGTCTTTAAGGGTGCCGGCCGCCTGGCCGGTAAGATCCTCGGCATAAAGATAGAATCGGTTGCTCCATATGCGTTGAAGGGGAGGATAGCGTGATGAAGAAAGGAATGTCGGCAAAAATAATTTCGATATTTTTCATAATAATTCCCATCCTGGCATTCTCCTTCCCGATCCCCGCCGCCGCGGATATATCCGCGGTCGAAAAATCATTCATGGAGGGCAGGTATGAGAAGGCGTCGCAGGAAGCGGGCAAGCTAATAGACCAGAGGGCGAGACAGAGATACGAGCTCTATTATCTCAAAGGCTTAAGCGACCTCAAGCTTAACAGGTTTAAAGAGTCGCGGGATAGTTTCGACGCCATAATAAAGAAGTACCCGGGTTCTAGC
>JAQUMG010000221.1 GCA_028718265.1 Candidatus Omnitrophota bacterium | reverse complement strand
GCATCGCCTGCAGCTACCTGAGCAGCAAACGGCGTCGATTTCTTCGAACCGGAAAATCCCGTAGTTCCTGTCGAAGCCCAGCATATGGTATTACCGCTTTTATCCGTTATTGTTACAATAGTGTTGCTAAAACTAGCCAATATGTGTGCTATGCCGCTCGTGATATTCTTCGCCAGTCTCTTCTTTGTCTTGGCCTTTTCTTCGAGCCTGGTCTTCTCATCTACCTTTGGCTTTTCTTCGGCCTTCGGTTTATCTTCGGCCTTTGATTTCTCTTCGGCCTTCGGCTTCGCGTCAGTTTTTGGTTTAACTTCAGTCTTCGGCTTCGCTTCGGTCTTTGGTTTTTCTTCGGCTTTTGATTTTTCTTCGCCCTTAGGTTTTATTTCTTTCGGTTCAGCCACTTTCTACTCCTTTCCTTCAGTCTTTGCCGGTGCGCGCGTCTCTTTTGCTCTTACTACGCCGACGGTTTTACGAGGTCCTTTTCTTGTGCGTGCATTAGTGCGCGTTCGCTGGCCCCTGACAGGCAAAGACCTGCGGTGTCTATATCCTCTGTAGGCTCCGATATCTATTAAGCGTTTAATGTTCGCAGCTACTGAGCGCCTCAGATCTCCCTCTATCCTATATTCTCTCTGTATGATAGTGCTTAATTTCGAGATATCTTCCTCGGTAAGGTTTTTAGCCCTTACGTCGGGGCTGATTCCCGATGCCTTCAGTATTTTATTTGCGCTTGTGCGGCCTATGCCGTGTATATACGTAAGCGCTATTTCTATTCTTTTTTCTTTTGGTATGTCAACTCCAACAATTCTTGGCACGTTTTTCCTCCGGTGGATTATTGGGTTATTGGTCCGCTTAACCCTGCCGCTGTTTGTGCTTGGGCTCTTTGCATATTACCCTAATAACGCCTTTTCGTTTTATTATTTTACATTTAGAACATATTTTTCGAACGCTCGATCTGACTTTCATTTTCCAGCCCCTGATTTGCGTTTATTTATTGCGATGTACTATTCTTCCCTGCGTAAGGTCATACGGTGAAAGCTCCAGCTTAACTTTATCGCCGGGCAAAATACGTATAAAACGCATCCGCATCTTTCCCGACACATGCGCCAGTATCTTATGTCCGCTGTCAAGCTCTACCCTGAACATAGCATTTGGAAGTGCTTCCAGTACCGTTCCTTCGACTTCTATCGGCTCTTCTTTTGGCATAATGTCAGAATCTCCGGACCTTCGTCTTTTACAGCCACGGTATGCTCAAAATGAGCAACGCGGCTCTTGTCTGTAGTAACAGCTGTCCAGCCGTCGCTTAAAATGCGGGCATCATATTTTCCCGCTGCCACCATAGGCTCTATCGCCAGTACCATACCGCCTTCCAGTATAGGATCTGAATCCGGACCCGATAAGCCTGCACTATCTATTACAAAATTTGGTATCTCGGGTTCTTCGTGCAGCTTTGTTCCTATACCGTGACCTATAAATGCTCTGATTATGCTAAAACCGTTGGTTTCCGCAAAATCTTGTATTGCTTTTGATATGTCGGATATTCTGTTTCCGACGATCGCTTTTTGTATGCCTTTTTCGAGCGATTTTTTGGTTACTTCCACAAGTCTCCGGGAGTCTTTATCCACACCACCTACGGAGTACGTGTAGGCACCATCGGCAAAATATCCTTCCAGCTCTACCCCTACATCAATGCTGACTATGTCGCCGGCATGCAAGATATTTTTTCCGGGTATTCCGTGAACTATCACTTCATTAACGGATGCGCATATGTTAGCCGGATAGCCTTTATAATTTTTGAAAGCCGGTTTGCCTCCGAGCTTCAATATCATTGCTTCGGCTTGCCTGTCAAGCGAGATTGTTTCGACTCCCGGCTTAACCGCTCTGCCGATTTCCTTAAGAACCCTTGCCACAATGTCTCCAGCTCTTCGCATTATGGCAAGCTCCCTCTCGGATTTTAGCCCTATCATGCCAGTTTTTTCCTATGAAAAAGATCCGTAAGTATACCATTTAAATCGTCGACGTCAAGGTCACCGGACACTTCTTCCAGAAGACCTGTCTTTTTATAATAGTCTATCAGGGGTGTTGTCTCTTCCATGTAAACCGACCATCGCCGCCTTACCGTTTCCTCGGCATCATCTTTACGCTGATATAATTCTCCCTGACAATAATCACACACGCCTGCTTTTTTGGGCGGTATATTCGTGGCGTGAAAATTTGCGCCGCATTTCCGGCAAACGCGCCTTCCGCCCAGCCTGGAAACGCTTGTTTCAAGCAACGTCTTAAAATAAAGTACCATATCCAGTTTTTTATTAATCCTGCCCAGCGTTGCATCTAACATTTTGGCCTGTGCAAGCGTTCTGGGGAATCCGTCGAGTATAAACCCGTTTTGCACATCGCCCTTGGTAAGGCGGTCTTTCACTATGTCTATTACCAGTTTATCCGGCACCAGCTCGCCTTTTACCATATATTCTTTGGCTTTTTTCCCGAGAGGCGCCTCTTTCGCTACCGCATCTCTGAGCATATCGCCCGTCGATATGTGCGGAAGCGCTAAGTCTTTTGAAAGAACCTTTGCCTGCGTACCCTTACCGGCGCCGGGAGGGCCGAGAAGCACTAAATTCATGTTACCTTCTCCCTTTAAGCCGCCCGCGCTTCATAAATCCTTCATAATGGCGCGTTATCAAATGCGACTCGATCTGCTGCATTGTATCCAGCATAACTCCAACGACGATCAGGAGGCTTGTGCCGCCGAAAAAACTTGCTATAAGAAATGGTATGTTTAAACCATGGCTTATGATCGTAGGTATTATAGCTATAATAGCAAGAAATAAAGAGCCGGGCAGCGTTATTCGTGTCATTACATAGTCTAAGAATTCCGCAGTTGCCTTACCCGGACGTATCCCCGGTACAAATCCGCCGTATCTTTTCATATTTTCCGCAACGTCTATCGGGTTAAATGTAATAGCCGCATAGAAATAGCAGAAAAAGATGATGAGCAGCGAATATACCAGATTATATCCTATCCCGCGTTCGGATATCGACGATGCTATTTTCTGGACAATCGGATTCGCCACAACGCTTGCAATGGTAGCGGGGAATAATATAATGCTCTGCGCGAATATTATAGGTATAACTCCGCCCTGATTTACTCTAAGCGGGATATACGTACTTTGTCCGCCATATATCTTGCGGCCTACTATACGCTTTGCGTATTTTATAGTAATCTTCCGCTGCCCCTGAGTTATTAATATTACGGCGACAATACCCCCTA
>JAQUMG010000220.1 GCA_028718265.1 Candidatus Omnitrophota bacterium | reverse complement strand
CCAATCCTGTCTTCTTAAGGTCTTCAAGCATTTTATGGCTCATGATTGTCCTCGCGTCAAAGAATGATGGAAGAAGTCCAAGTAATTCAGGCCTGCCATATTCTTCACGGATGGCATTAATAGTATCCAGCAAGCTGTTTACACCCTCAAGAGCAAAAATACCAGGCTGGACAGGAATGATACAGTAATCAGATGCCACAAGCGCATTGGTACTTAATACACCAAGCGAAGGAGGAGAATCAATAATAACAATTTTAAATGTGCTGCTGCATGATTTATTTGCTCTCAATATACTTGACAGTATTCGCTCACATCCTTTTATTTTAGGCATTTCTCTTTCCAGCTTCGCAGTCAGAATATTAGAAACGATCATATGCAGGTTAACAATATTGGTTCCAATGATCGCTGAATCAATTCCAATACTCTTATTCAAAACCTCGTATATGGTGGGTGTGTTAAAACTTTCAAGACCAAGACAAGACGAAGCATTTCCCTGAAAATCATTTCTTATATATACTCTCATCCGGTACCTCCTTGATTTTATTAGTTTCTAACGTGAAATACAGTATTTAGAAGTTTTTATTTTTTCATTATATTAGAAGTTTAAAATTATTCTTTTGTATTCATATATTTTTTTGTATAATCAAGTTAGCTCAGTTAAAAGTAGACGTGAGCTTAAACAGCAGGAGGTAATTTGCATTGGATGATTATTACAAAAAATACGAAATAGATTGCACGAGAATCCGAAGAGAAAACGGTATAATATTGGATGAGTTCACTGAATGGTTACAGGCAAAGCAGCTTTCAAACGCCACAATTAAGAACCATGTTAACAATGCTGATTTTTATACCAATGAGTTCCTGTTATACGATAGCGCAATTGAGGCAAAAGAAGGAGCTTCTCAAATAGGTATGTTTCTCGGCTATTGGTTTATACGAAAAGCAGCGTGGTCAAGTGTAAACCAGATTAAGTGCAATGTCTCCAGTTTAAAAAAATTCTATACATTTATGTATGAAAAAAATTATATCAGCTATGAGCAACTCGATGATTTGAATAATATTATCAAAGAGGAAACGCCTGATTGGATAGCCGCCATGGAAAGGTATGATGAACAGGCACGATTCTAGATATAGCATTGGGTGGTGGCAGGTTATTTAAAATTCAACCCAATGTAAATATACTGGTTTATAACCAAATCCACCGAGTTTGTGTCTGTTTTCGACCAGGGTTTTATACTTTGCTACCGCCTCTTTATCATCTATGATAGTTTCTAACACCTGCGATTTGCCGTCTTCATGTATTACTACTATTGTCCACATTAAAGCTCACCCCTTCTTTTCTCTGATTTTTCTCCTCATCTTAATACTTGTAGGCGATTTCAAGCTGCCTTTTTAAATTCGCATTCTCGCTTTTCAGTACAGCGCATTTATCCTTGTATCGTTCAAACTGCTGCAACTTCTTTACCATAGCCTCAAGCTCTTTGATCCTACGCCTTTGTAACTCTATTATTGTGGCTTTAGCGTCCTGAGATTGCTTAGCCGTCCCTTTGCCGCGTTCTTTTTCAATTAGCGTTCTGATGGTTTTGTTGTTATATATAAATGATTTTGATACACCAGCCTTTGTATAAACACCATAAAATGTAATATCACCACCTGACTGCCGTATTTCATCAATAGCTTTCATAACCTTGCTTTCTGCCGTGGCAGTCCTATCCCGTGCCGTTTCAAGCATTCTATCCGTTTTTTTACTCAAGTTTTTTTAATCCTTTCGATTATTTTCAAGATAGCGGTTTCTAAATCCCGATTTACCTGTACAACTCTTGTAAACCCTTCTTCCGTGGCAGCTTCGATGTTGCATTTTGCTTCAACTGCATGACGTTCATACAATGGGAGATATTCCTTTAGGGGCAAAAAACTTGTACAGGTATAACAGGCATTGGCATGACTGCATTTTCCAAGTGTCAACGACCTGGCGCATATACCGTTCGGTAGTGGGATGTGGTATTTATTCTGTCTTGCTATTTTAGCAGCTGCCTTCATGTCTCCTATATTCATAATCATATCATTCTGATGCTTCAGGATTCCCTTCATGGCGTTCCGGACAGTTTCGTTATGTATTTCCACATAATACTTAAGTGTACCGATGGTACGATGCCCAAGCAGCATGCGTATCATATTGGGATTAAGTCCCATGTTGGCATATTTTGTTGCAACCGTGCCACGGAAGGTGTGACTCTTTATCCTCACAAGGTTACCCAGTTTATCGGTTATATTGTGATAATATACCAGCCGGTTAAGATAATACGAAAGAGAATTAACCCAAATGGGCTTATCTGCTGCTTTTGCAAAAACGTATCCCGTATCCGCCCCGAATTTCCTTTTGCTTTCATCTATGGCTTCCATGATGGCTCCCGCAACCGTTTTTGTAATCGGGACGCTGTTATACTCATAGGTTTTATCCTGATAATATGTCAGTATATATTCACCGTTAGTATCGGTGGTCAGGCAATCCGATTTAAGCATGCACAACTCGCTTATCCGAATACCTATGTTTTGCAGTACAAAGAACATTCGCGCTATCTGTAACGGCAGATGCTCTAATTTTTCATTGATTTGCCTTATCACATCATCCGTATAAAATTTAGGCTGTGTTTGCCAGCGGTATTTGAAATCACATACCATTATCAACTGCGTGGCGGGCATTCCGTCTAAATTATGCAAGCGTCCCCAATCGAGGAACAACCGTAGAGAAGTAATCATTGATGTCTTGGCGCGCTCGGCAAGCTTTTTGTTTGTTTCTATAGACAGCAGGAATTCTTCCATAATACCTCTGTTTAGTTGGGACAGACAGATAATCTCAGGATGCTTGTCAAGCAGATAGGACGACAGCAGTACAAGCGCTTTCAGGTTACCCATGCATGTACTTAATTTTCTATAATTCAGCCGTTCATATGTAAACCTTTTTGCAAACTCTCTGAGCTTTTTATGTGTTATATTCTCGAAGTTTATAGTATATCTGGGACTTGCCGGCGAAAACCCGTTTACTCTGAATGGCAATCGGCGGATATCCCATCTATCCTTATCATATTCCCTGGTTGAATCTACAAAGCTCACTTCATATATGTAATCATAGTATGCATGCAAAAATGATATATATGGGCTTCTATTATGACGCTCCCGGGGTTTCATATCCCCGGATATGTTCGTCCGGTCTGTTCTATACTTCCTGTAACCTTTACATACCAGGTAGTTGACGTAATCCTCCACCAGGGGATTTCTGACAT
>JAQUMG010000219.1 GCA_028718265.1 Candidatus Omnitrophota bacterium | reverse complement strand
GGGCCTGGATTTGGTTGTTGTCTCAACGCCTACGAGTACGCATAAGGATATCGCAACCAGAATTATTAAGAAAGGTATAAATCTTATAATAGAAAAACCTATAGCCGTCAACAGCCGCGATGCCGGGAAGATCATAAGTTTGGCCCGGAAGAAACGGATACTTTTAAGTGTCTATCAAAATCGCAGATGGGACAGGGATTTTCTCATAGTTAAGAAGCTCTTGGACGATAAGATAATAGGAAAGCCGCTTGTTATCGAATCGCGGGCAGTATCTTTCGGTTCGTTGATAGGATATGCCGTAAAAGAATTCGACACCGCATGGAGATATAAGAAAAAATACGGCGGCGGAGTCATGCTGGATTTTGGCCCGCATCTCATTGACCAGATTCTGCAGCTGGTTAAGGACAAATCGGTTTCAGTTTGGTGCCGGATGAAGAGCGAAGTGTGGTCGAAAGAAGTAGAGGATTATTTTAAGTGCATTTTAACTTTCGGAAACGGCATCATCGTGCAGCTGGAAACAAGCCAAATTTCGCGCTATGGCCTTCCGAGATGGCACATTACAGGTACTAACGGCGCCATAATATGCGAAGATTGGTGGGCCGGCCCCGTAAAAGTAAAATATAGCGATACGAAAGATTCGGAAGGGAAAGAACAGGTTTATGAGTTTGGCCGTGTCGAAAGAGACGCATTCTACAAAAACATACTCAAGGCGCTGGACAAAAAAGAAGAATTACTGGTTAAGCCCGAAGAGGTTTATCGCGTTATGCTGGTGATAGACGCCGCCAGAAAATCAGCACGCACCGGCAAGGAAATTAAAGTAAAATTATAGCCCATCGACTATAGACCGTAGACTATGGACTAATAAATGCCCCTATCGTCTAGCCCGGCCTAGGACGTCAGGTTCTCAGCCTGAAGACCGGGGTTCAAATCCCCGTGGGGGTACCACTGGACGATTTGGTCTACGGCGCCAAAAAGAAAGGTTTACTCTTTTTGCGCCTCCGACCCGCAGACTGGTAAGTAACAGCGGGGCTAGCGCCCAAATCGTTTTAAAGGGAAACTACGTTTCCCTTTAATGTATCCCTTCCTTTAAAGGAAGGGGCTGAACCCTTTTGGGGTTTGATATGTCGAAAATAGCGCGCATCCTATACTTTACCGCTCTTGTTATGATTATTTTGGCAGTTGTTCCATGGATCTCAGACTATGCCGAGACCGGACACTG
Organism: Candidatus Omnitrophota bacterium; assembly: GCA_028718265.1. Next base: position 2,075 of record JAQUMG010000219.1, on the reverse strand, counting down.
GCCCAATAGCCCACTGGAATTTCTTAATGAGATAACAGCCTCCTGCATAACTTTTCTTTTAGGCGGCCTGGTTATGTTTCTGATATACGAGCATCATAAGAATATGGAGCGGATTATTGCTACGGATCATCTTACCGGCGTGTATAGCATGCGGTTTTTCTCGGAAAAATTAAGATGGGTTTTTGTGGCGAGCCGGCGCACGAAAATAAAATCGACTCTTATGTTTATGGACTTGGACGGTTTTAAAAAATATAATGATACGCACGGCCATATGCAGGGCAATAGGATATTGGAATTGATGGGAGATATATTGTTGCGCAGCACAAGAAAATTTATCGACTGGCCTTTCAGAATAGGCGGCGACGAATTCGCGGTTTTGATGGAGTTTTCCGATAAAAAATCAGCCGAAGCGCTTGCCTACCGCCTTCAGCACAGGTTAAAGAAAGAGTCTCACGGCGAGATTTCGCTTACCATAGGGATATCAGAATTAAAAGATTCCATGAAAAATGAGACTCACTGGATAGAAGAAGCTGACAGCGAAATGTACAGAAACAAAAAAGTGAACCAATTCCTGTCTAATTACAACCTCAATAAATAAGTATAAAAAGGGGAATAAATGGAAAAGATATTTGTTTTGGACACTAACGTGTTATTGCATAATCCTGACGCGCTTTTCTCGTTTAAGGATAATATAGTTGTTCTTCCGATCGAAGTAATAGAGGAACTCGATGAATTCAAGAAAGATACCGACGAAAAGGGCAGAAACGCGCGGCTTGCAATAAGGGCGTTAGACCATCTCAGGGGTAAGGGAAAGCTGGGTCATGGCGTTAAACTTGATGAAGGAGGCGTACTGGTAATACCTGCCAATATAGATTTTGATAAAGCGGGCAAATTGGGCCTGTGGCCCAACACAAAAGATAACAGGATTCTCATGACCGCCTATATCCTGCAGCAAGAAGGTAAAGATATTATTTTCGTCTCCAAAGATATAAATTCACGCGTCAAGGCCGACGCCATAGGATTGACAGCGATGGATTTCGAGAAGCAGAAGGTTGATATGAACAGTTTATATACGGGGTGGCGCGAGATTTCAGTGGAAAGTGAAAAGATAGATGAATTTTACGGCGGCAAAATAGTCAACGCGGGAAAGAACAATTTTTTCCCTAATGAGTTTATATTGCTTAAAAGTGCAACTGTATCTAAAAAGACGGCCCTGACGAGATATAAAAAAGAAATGAATACGCTGATGCCGTTGATATATAGCCAGATATCTCTGGGCGGTGTAAAGCCGAGGAACAAAGAACAGGCTATGGCTCAGGAGCTCTTGCTGAACAATGACGTTAATTTAGTTACGCTGGTGGGCAGAGCAGGTACCGGTAAGACACTTTTAGCATTGGCGGCGGGGCTCAAAAAAGTGGTGGATGACAAGACATACAGCAGATTGCTGATATCAAGGCCCGTTATACCTTTAGGGCGTGATATAGGGTATTTGCCGGGCACCAAAGAGGAAAAACTTGAAAACTGGATGGAACCTATTTTTGATAACCTCGAATTTATATTAACCGGCGCAAACGTCAAAAAAGTGCCGAGGCGCGGCGGAGAAAAAAGTCTCAATAGTCTCGTAGAGAACGGCGTTATACAGCTTGAGGCGCTTACTTATATGCGGGGGCGCAGCATACCGCATCAGTTTATAATAATAGACGAAGCTCAGAATATGACACCTCATGAGATAAAAACCGTAATAAGCAGGGCCGGTGAAGGCACTAAAGTCGTTCTCACCGGAGATCCTTATCAGATAGACAATCCGTATCTTGACTCTAATTCGAACGGTCTGACATATTGTGTAGACAGAATGAAAGGGCAGGCTATGTTCGGACACATGACGCTGACAAAAAATGAGAGAAGTACGCTGGCTTCGCTTGCGGCAGACATACTGTAGCATAATCGCATTTAAGAAATCTCTTGAAAAGAACGCAGTATTAAGGTATAATTATTGCTAGTAATAATTATATAACCGATAAAAACTCTAAAGAGAGGAGAAAGCCGGATGAAGAAACTTTGTATATTTTTAACGG